>JACDAY010000017.1 GCA_013695195.1 Blastocatellia bacterium
ATCAATAGCGGCGCAAGTTGGGGTAAAGGCATCTCGAATGTAACCGAAGACCTGCTTGGTGTACATTTTATTACAGAAAAAATAGGTGTTGCGGTTGGGGCAAACGGCATTATACTCCGCACCAAAACAGCCGGCGCATATTGGGAAGTGATAGAATCAGGTACGCGAACGTGGCTGGAAGATGTGAAATTCCTTAACTCTACTCGCGGCGTTGCGGTTGGCGATAAAGGAATCATTCTTGTAACCAACGACGCCGGCCTAACCTGGTATAAAGTGACGACAAATCTCGACGGGAATCTGTACGCGGTTAGTTTTTATGATGAGCGGATCGGATTCGCCGTCGGAGCAAACGGGATCATATTGCGAACGGAAGACGGCGGGGCGACCTGGCAGGATCAGGAATCGCCTTCGCGCGCAAATCTATTCGCGGTTACGGTATATGGTCGCCAGCAGGCAGTAGCCGTGGGCGAGCTGGGGACGTTTTTGATCACCGGCGATGGCGGGAAAACATGGGAAATTCAACCCAATATCACGGGCAAGGTTTTGCAGGCTGTCATCTACCGCGGCGGCAGTGACGTATGGGTCGCCGGCCGCGGTGGTGCGATCCTAAAGCGTTCGGAGCCTGTTGCTCCGTTCAAAGTCGCAGTGAATGATTCATCGCCGCCTGTGCTGCGTTCCGCGACCGGCAGACGCAAACCGAGAACTCCCCTTATAACCATAACAGATGATGGCGATATTCCTGTCGCGACCCCACCGGCGAAGGACAATCGGTAGGCAGCGGCATTTGGCATGTCAGAACCACAAGCGGTAGCGACCGGGTTCTGGTCAGAACCGCCTGCGTGAGCGGGTGGGTTTTTTCGTTTTTGATCGCGGCAATGTTACGGAAATCCATTCACCGGCCCGCTGGATTTTATAATCCTCGATATTTTGTTTTCTCAATTCTGAGATAATCGATTCTTCCTGTTCAAATAATATCCCCGACAAAACAAGCATCTCTTTCGTCTTACCGATCAGCATTGAAAGAATGCGCAGAATAACGTCGATGGTCAGATTTGCACAGACGAAATCGAACTGCGGAGTGGCATCGGAGATCGAGCCGATGTAAAATTCAATTTGTTCCCCGACACCGTTCAGCAACGCATTATCTTTGGCGATCGCAATGGAATCGCCATCCGTATCGCAGCCCGAAAATCTGAAATCTGAAATCTGAAATTTGGAATTTATCTTTGCGGCTGCAATAGAAAGAATGCCCGTCCCCGTTCCAACGTCGAGAAATGATTGTCCGGGTTTGTAATTCTCTTCAATAGCGGTTAAACAGAGCTGCGTCGTCTCGTGAGTGCCGGTGCCAAAAGCCATATTCGGCTCAATCTCGATCACGATCTTTTCAACCGTATTTACCTCTTCCCACGGGGGAGCGATTATAAAAGTGCCGATTTCCACAGGCTTCCAATGTCTTTTCCATTCGGCCAGCCAATCCGTATCCGCGACAGTCCGATTTTCGATGCTGTATATCAATTCCATCGGCATTTCGTAAATCCGGAGAGCTTCACCCAACTCAAACCGCACGAATTCCTCGTCAGGCAATGCGTCGAAGTAACCGATCACAACGACGGTATCGCTTTCGGTTTTACGCAGGTGGTTGATCTCAGTGCCTAAAGAGCCGAGCTCGTTAAAGGCGAATTCGACGGCCCCGGCAGCTGCGGGCGCGACGGATATGCTAATTGAATCCCAAGATAGATGAGCTTTCCCTGTTGTCATCCGTTATTCTCTGATCCCAATGTCGTCAAGATTCTGCTCTTTGTTCCGCCAATCGGCGACGACCTTGACAAAAAGCTGTAGAAATACTTTCTTGTTGAGTATTTTCTCAATATCCACGCGTGCTTCGGTTCCGATCTTTTTTAATTTGATGCCGCCTTTCCCGATAATGATCCCCTTTTGCGAATCCCGCTCGACATAGATCGCGCAGTAAATTTTTGTTACGGACGGGTCGCTTTCGTCATATTTCTCCGTTACGACGGCCGTTACATATGGAATTTCATCGCCGGTAGTTGCGAGTATTTGCTCACGCACCATCTCTGCCACGAGGACACGCAAAGGCTGGTCGGTCAATTCGTCCTCGGAAAAGATCGGCTCGCCTTCGGGGAGATGTTTTGTGATCTGCCGCAGGAGATTATCGACAGCTTCGCCTTTTAATGCCGAAATCGGAATGATCTCCGCAAACTCATATTCTTTTGAATAATATTCGATCAACGGCAGGAGCTCGTGTTTCTCCCTGATCTTGTCGATCTTGTTTAGAACCAAAATAGCCGTTTTCTCGGATTCCTTTATAAGTTCAAGGACGAATTTATCGCCGTTGCCGGTCGAAACGCTTGCGTCGCGCATAAGCACGAGCACGTCCACCGACAGGATCGCGTCATGCACGGCGGACATCATTCGGCGGTTCAGCAGGTAGCCGGGCTTGTGCACTCCGGGCGTATCGACAAACACGATCTGGCCATTTTCGCTAGTTACAATACCCTGAATTTTGTGGCGGGTTGTTTGCGGTTTATTTGAAACGGCTGCTATTTTTTCGCCTACCAACCTGTTCAGAAGCGTTGATTTGCCGGCATTTGGACGACCGATGAAGGCAGCATAGCCACTGCGGAAATTGGGGTTAGACATTATAAGAAGTTAGCAGATTCGGGGAAACATTCAAGTCCTAAGGATTGTTGCTCTAATGCAAAAGAGCGGGGGCAAGCCGCCCTTCCTGACCTGTAATTTAATACCTTGAAGACAAGAATTAGCTTGGATTGTAATTCAGTTGAATTGCAAAAAAACCCTGAAATTAATTCGCAGTCGGGAAGGGCTGCTTTGCACCCGCTCCGATCCTATTGATCCTTCAACAGCCGCTGCTTTGCAGCCATTGCATCGTTGTAGGCGCCGTCTGTGACGTTCCCGATCTGGATCGCTTTGTCATACAGCGCCATCGCGTAACCTTTTTCGTCGTAGAATTCGTAGATTTTTGCCAAAGCAACGTTTGTAAGGGAAATCAACGCCGCATCGACCTTTTGTTTTTGAGCAATGCGAAGCACATTTTCATAGGCCGCCTTTGCTTCGAGCAGTTTTGCTTTTTGCTTTTCGACGTCTGCTTCCGTAGTAAAACTTTCAGCAGACAGGCTGGCGACCCGCCCGATATTGTAATAAATTCGCGGCTCACCGGGGTCTTTTTCCAAAAGCTGTTTCAGCTCGGTATCGGCCTGAATATATTTTTTTTCATTGATCGTCTTTTTGATTTCAAAAAGCCGCGCCGTTACAGGATTTTCCGTGATTAAATTCTTGTTCGGATTGCTCTTACGGCCTGCTCGAACAGCGACGGCTCGTTTTCGCTCTTCTGAGTATCGAGCATAACGATTTGCTTCCTTCGCCGGATCAAATGAAAGAATCATTTCACGAAGCGACGCACCAATATCGAATCCGGATTCTTCCAGACCGCTTAGCTGTTCTGCAAAGTAAAATACAAGGATCGCGCCTTTGTTATAATCCTCGGAAACCTGAAGTATAGTCTCGTCCGCCTGTTCGCTCTTGAATTTTTGGAGTTCGTTAAAAACCTTTTTCTCCGGATCCGATTTCATGCGCGCGATCTTTTCGCGGCTTTGGTCGGTGGCGATCCGACTTTTCAAGTTCTCGTTTTGTTTTGCGTCGATTGCAGCAACCAATGAACGCGATATCGTTAAATAAACATCGGGCGAAACGGTCGGATCAGTCTTACGCCGCTCGTCCAACAGTTGTTTAATCCCGGGTCTTGTCACCTCGATATCCTTTGAGATGCCTAAAACAATCGGATCGATTACGAATTGAAGAAAACCGCGCCGGACTTCGGAAAAACTCAGATCGCTGTCCGGCGGCAGGACAACATAATAATCATCGCGGATATTCAGAAAACTTATATTCCCGGCAGGTGCGAGCATTTCCGGCACTATATAAAATCGCCGTTCCCTTTCCTGTGTCTCCACCTGTTTTAATTTTGCGATATTACTTTTGCCTTTTTGTATCTCTGTTTTAAACTTCTCCGTATAATAGATTTGGGGTTTTGTGTGCAGATAATCCAGGAGCTCGCCGACCATCTCGCGGGCAGAATTCCGCAGCCGGCCGTCGGATGCTTTTTGATATATTTTTACGTATTCATTTATATTGCCGCTAATACTGGATCGCCGGTAAAAATCTCGAACAAGCGGAGCGAAATCCAAAACATCGAGTAAATTGCCAGGGAGATCGGATGTAACCACCGGATCGGCCAGATCAGGAGCCGTCGATAAAGCATAGGCCATCGCGATAAACGGTGCGACAAGCTCGGCGTCCGTTTTGTCGGGATTACGTTTCTTATGTTGTATAACGAATGTGGAGATCCGCTGCCTCAACTCACCGTTAAGAGCTGCAAGGTCGCTTTGAAGCAATTCACGAAATTTTTTACCTTCAAATGACAAAGGCGTATTGATAACCGGAACCTGCTCGCCGGCCGCATTGCTTGTACGAGCGGCTTCAAGTGCTGCCAATACAATCATTACACGTTTATCCGGCTCTATCCTGACGCCGTAGTTTGAAAGATCGAAGCCGGTTGGGACGCTCTGCGCGTACGCGCCTGATGCAAAAATATAGATAAAAAGTAATAGGAATGTCTTTTTCATTGAAAGTTAAAAAACTATTCGGAATAGCTGATAACTGATAACTAAGAATTTGTTTCGGAATTTTCAGTTTTCAATTTCACTAATCAGTATTTCCGGATGTGATGATTACGACGTTTCTCAAGCGTGCAATCCGAAACACTACAAACAGATAAATGGGATCAAATGTAAACTAACTTTTTGCGAATTTCTCACTATTAATGATGAATACTTTGGCGTCGAGGATGCACAAAAGTAAACAAAAAAAGGATAAGGAAAAATGTTGTTTATTCCTTATCCTGGGTATTTCTAAAATCAAAATCGTAGTTTACTCAAAGCTGCTGAGTGCGTCCGACTCTTCATCAAATACGTCGAAAACGGTCAACAGTTTTGTAATCGCCAACAGATCCTGGATCTTTTGGGTTAATTTCAACAACTTCAAAGTCCCGCCTTCCTTATTGACGGCGGTGAAACTCGAAACCAATTCGCCGATACCGCTCGAATCTATATAGCCGACGCCGCCAAGATTCATTAATATCTTGTTTTTACCTTCGCCTAGCAAACGGCGAACCGTCGTCCGAAGCGCGACGCTGCCTTCGCCGATCGTTACCTTGCCGTTCAGGTCAAGTATGGTTACATCGCCCGCCTGGCGTTCCGAAATAGTGATATCAGCCATTATTGTCTCCTCGTTAAATTAAATAAAGTTTTGATAGCAGATTTTAGACTAATCCAAGTGGAAAAGTCCAAGAAACAAAGAAGGTTTATTGCTTTTTGAGCATTTTCACGACCATTCCGCCGCCATCGTGATTAAACCATTCGACTTCGTCCATAAATGAACGCATGAAAAGGATTCCGCGTCCCGATGCTTTCAGCAAATTCGCCGGATTTGTCGGATCGGGTATTTCGTCCGGAGCGAATCCCGGCCCGAAATCGCGTACGGAAACCTCAAAGCCTTCGGCCGAACCTGCGAACGTTATCTCGACCTCTTTCGCCTCATCGAATTTATTACCGTGTTTTACTGCATTAGCAACGGATTCACGAACGGCAAGATCGATCGCCGAGATAAAATCGGCGTCGAATCCGCTATGCTCCGCGAACTTAGCGGCTTCGAGTGCCGCTTCGTCAACCGATTCGATCCGGCTCGGTAATCTAAGTTCTTTAGTTTCAGACACAACTTTTGTTTGTACGTTATCGGTAAAGCAAGCGATCTGTCAAGATAAGCGGCAAATATTTGGAATAGAATGCTTTCCGTTAACAGTTTATAGTTGACATTGTATAGTTAATAGTTTGCTCGGCAACTGTTCACTATGCACTGTCAATTATAAACTGATTCAAAAAGGCTCTTCAATCCGGTTTATATATGAAAATCATTGCGGCAAAATATATACGCGGCACGCTGGAGCTGCCGGGCGATAAATCGATCTCGCACCGGGCTGCTATCCTTTCCGCCATGGCTCAGGGGAATACGCAAGTACAAAATTTTGCGGCCAGCGCAGATTGTGCTTCGACCCTAAAGTGTCTCGAGGCATTGGGCGTCGAGATCAACCGGGATGATTCAACAGTCGTTATAAAAGGCGTAGGAAAACAAGGGTTGCGGAAGCCTGAAACGGCATTGGACTGCGGGAACAGCGGCACGACGATGCGGCTTTTGACGGGTGTTTTGGCTGGGCAGAATTTCGATTCAGTCCTGGTTGGCGACGAATCGTTACAAAAACGTCCAATGAAACGGGTGATTGATCCTCTGCGATTGATGGGTGCCGAGATCGATGCTGAGGGGAATAATGCTCCGCTCAGGATTTTCGGCAAAAAGCCGCTTCGCC
>JACDAY010000024.1 GCA_013695195.1 Blastocatellia bacterium
GTCATCGGTTGTCCACCACATTTTCAAATTTCCGGCAGCATCGAATTTGCTTCCCGAATCGTCGAATCCGTGTGTGATCTCATGCCCGATAACGCCGCCGATCGCACCGTAATTGATGGCGTCGTCAGCTTCGGAATTGAAAAACGGCGGCTGCAGAATTCCGGCCGGGAAAGTGATTTCGTTGTTGATGCTCGAATACGAAGCGTTTACCGTCGGCGGTGAGAAACCCCATCGCGAGCGGTCGACCGGTTTGCCTATGTCGTTCACGTTGCGGCGGACGTTAAATTGTCGAGCACGCATAATATTTCCCGCAAATGAGTCCTCATCTACTGCAAGCCCTTTATAGCCGCGCAGAACATCGGGGTAACCGATCTTGCGTTTGAATGTCGAAAGCTTTGCCTGGGCTTGAGCTTTGGTCGTGTCGCTCATCCATTCCAGCCCGCTGATGCGTCCTTTCATAGCGATGAAAAGATTGCTGATCAACTCGTCCATCCGGGCTTTCGATTCGGGCGTGAATGTTCTTTTTACATATTCCATCCCAAGAGCTTCACCCAAAACGTTGTCCGTCGCCTGAACGCATGTTTTCCAGCGCGGCTGCTGCTCTTTCTGGCCGCTCAAATATCTGTTTACAAAATTGAAGTTTTCATCTGCGAAAGGCTTTGCAAGAAAAGGCGCCGCTGCGTGAACCGTCATCCATCGCAAATAGGTCTTCCAGTTTTCGATTGGGACGGCAGTGAGCATCGCATTCATTTCTTTAAAAAATACGGGCTGAGTGAAATTGATATCGGGAACGGTTTGAATGCCGCGTGCAGACATATATTCAGCCCATGAAAAATTCGGCGTGATCTCCTGAGCGGCTGTCAGCGAGATCTTGTTGTACCGGTTATCCGGGTTGCGTAACTCGACCGAGCCGAGCGAAGCTTGAGCAAGGCGTGTCTGGATATCCAAAACCGTCTTCGCGTTCGCAGCGGCTTCAGCCTGATCGTCGCCGAGAAGCTTGAAAATATTTGTCATATACTCGGTAAATTTTTGTCGTGTCTCAACCGATTTCGCGTCATCCTTTGTATAATAATCACGGTTCGGCAGCGTTAAACCTCCCTGGCCGGCATTGACGATCACCATGCTTGAATTTTTCAGATCGGGGCCGCCGCCAAACCCGAAAAGAGCCGGCAGGCCCGCGGTATGCATCGAGGCGATATGAGCCTGGAGATCATTGGTCGATTTGATCTTGTTTATCTGAGTAAAATATTGACGAAGCGGTTTCGCTCCCGCTTTATTGATAGCCGTTTCATTCATGCATGACGAATAGAAATCACCTATCAGCTGGGCGTCAGTATTCGGCGCGGCCTTTGTTTTTGCGGCTTCCTCGAGAATTTGCCTAAGCTTCGCATTATTATTATCCCGAAGAATATTAAAAGTCCCCCAGTTGGATTCCGACGCGGGTATTTCGGTCGCCTTCAGCCACGTGCCGTTCGCAAATTGGAAGAAATCATTACAGGCGTCGGTGGACTTATCCATCCGCTTTGTGTCAAAACCCTTGCCCTGGGCGGATACAAGGACATTCATAGAAAGTAAAACGGCAACGGCCGCTATAAAACGAAAACCAACATTACTCATATTTTGCTCCTTTGAAGATGTGAGAGTATTACGGATAAACTTAGGAAATAGTTTATCTGCCTTTGCATATAATTCAGAGTTTTCCTTAAATTCTAATTTGGCGGCAAGTTACTAGCTCTGCGAAGCTCTGTTGGAATTTTTGTAGCCAACTTGTTTTTTTTAAAGTGGCCTTACATTACCGGAATAAACTTTTCCATCACCTTCTTTCTTAGCTGGCTCGCCAGTTCCTTACGGTTCGGATTCTGTATCGGTTCATCGCCGAAATTAATAATTGCGGTAAATTCTTTTAACGAAAAAAGCCGCCTCAAATGCTCTACAAAGCCGATATCTTCCCACCAGCAAATTCGCTCGCTGGCGGACGGCCCGCCGGCAGGTGTTTTGTAACTGATCGATGCATACGAAACGGGGAGATCCGTTTTTGCGGCAAATTCCAGAAACGAGGAATTGAACGGCAGGATTTCTTCGCCTTTTGTGCTCGTGCCCTCCGGAAAAAGTATCACACCTTCATTTTCGCTTAATTTCTTTATAATTTCAGCACCGGCCCGGGGTATATCGCGCCGGTTTTTCCGGTCGATAAAGATGATGCCCATATCCCGGATGATCGGCCCGGCCAGAAACCAATCCAGTATGTCGCTTTTTGCAACAAAAATACCGTCCGCTGCTAGTCTGAGTGCCGGAATATCGACATAACCGAGATGATTGCATACGAGCAAAAAGGGCGGTTTGGGCGCCGCGCCGATCACCTCGATCTTCATTCCCGATATAAAGGCAAAATTCTTTGCCCATTGACGTAAAATTACCTGACGCCAAAGTTGTTTGTTAGGAACAAAAATTGCGGTTATCCACCAGAACGCATATAGCGCCAGTGTCGAAATGACGAAAACCGCAAATCGGAGCGAAGCACGAATAGTTTCCATTAAAATAGATTTGAGACGAACGCGCGAACGAGGCCCATATTTTGATCTTTTTCGATCTTTGTAAAATTGTATCTTAGCAAAACCCGCATCGGCAAAGGCCTCCCGTTACGATAAGCCGGGCGCCAGTTCATTTTACGAACCGCTTCAACTACTGATTCGTCCAATCCAAATCCAGCCCATCGGACGACATCGGTGCGCTCTACAGTTCCGGTGTCGTCTATATCTACCGAAATATCCACCGTTGCACGAACATCATATAAATAAGCAATACGCGTGTATTCGGGCTTGATGCGTTTGTATGGTAAAGGCGGGCGAAAGTTTTTTGCTTCCGGCGAATCCTGCGCGGGGACTTCTTCTATTGTACGGGTGGAGTTATCTGCGATCTCCTTTTTTGAGGCAGCCTGTATCTGTTCGCGTATTCGGGTTGCGACCGATTCCGTCGAGCTGAAAAGGAGTTTTTCTGCTGCAGCCGGAGTATCGGCTTCGAAGCTTTTCAAATCCCAGAATACGAGCCTGCCGGTACGCCCGCTTATTACGTATACGGTCATAAATGACTCATAATATTCAGGTTTTGCAAACGAAGCCCGGCGAAGCTCTCCTGTTTTAATCAGCAGCAAAAAATCACAGCCGATCACTGAAGCCGCTGCTTTCGACTGCTCCGAGCTCATGTTTAACGGATTTTCGACGCTAACCGAACGAAATGCCGCTTCGCTCATTGAACCGTCGAGTACTTTGAATTTCCCGGAAAGGGAATTCGCTAAATCTGCCGCGTAGTTTTGCGCCTGTTCGCTTTTTTCAGGCGTCAGAATCGCAATCCGCTGCGCGTAAACTGCGGAAGTCAGGAACAATATTTCACCACAGAGACACAGAGACACGGAGAGTAATCGAAAATAAAATCCTCTGTGTCTCTGTGTCTGTGTGGTGAAATTATCCGTGATAAAGCTCTGTGATCTCATTCTTTACTTCCGCCGGAAAACAAACACGGTGAATTCGGTAACCCTTTTGCAAACCCCGGACGGCGGCGCTTACCTCTGAGATTTCCCTTATCGCTGGGCGAGAAAATCCGTCTTCCACATAAATAAAATTTTTCGGGTTAGCCGTGTCCTTTGTATAAAAATAATGTGGCACGTCGCCGGCCTTGTCTTCTATAAAATAATATTCGGTATCGAAGCCTGCTTTTTCAACGATTCGCCGCGCTTCATTTACAAAATTTTTTCTTTCTTCTTCCGGCATATCAAGGTCGAAGGCCTTGAACAATTTCCTGTTGAGAAACCGTTTTGAAAGATCTGCAAGAATCCCATCATCGTCCGATTGCCATTGCTTTATATGGTAAATTACATCCGAATCGTCCAGTTCAAGGTGCTCCTTAAGCAAAAGTTTTTCAGCTTTCAAAATTTTCTCAAACGCCGTACCCGGAAGATGCCAAACCGGCTTACCGTTTTTAAAAAGACACAGGGCGCGGCGAAGCAGGGAATGAAGCACCGATTCGGCGGAGCGGAGCGTCCTGTGAAAATACACCTGCCGGAACATATAATAACGAGCCTGCAAATAGTCCTCCACTGCATGGATGCCGCGTGCCGAAACATAAAGCTGATCGTCAGCTTCGTTGATCTCGAGCGATTTTATGATCCATTCGATATCGTAAATGCCATACTTTACGCCGGTCATCAACGAATCGCGGAGCAGATAATCCATCCTGTCAACATCGAGCTGCGACGAAACAAGCTGTGCCAGCGCCATCGGACGAAAAGTGCCGCGAATAATGTCGGCGACGTTTTCCGCGAGCTTCGGCGAAAATTTGTGAAGAAGCCGCCCGACCTCTGTCTCGCTGCTTAAAACCGCTTCGACCGTAAAATCCTCATGATGAAAATCAAGTATCGGCTCGATAACATGTGAAAAAGCCCCGTGCCCGATATCATGCAAGAGCGCGGCCACGCGCACGGCCATTTGATCTTCGGCGGCAATCGTATAATTAGCGCTTAGCTTCGCAAGCGTCCTCGTAGCCAGATGAAACGCCCCCAGCGAATGCGTAAACCGCGAATGCTCCGCCGCCTGATATGCAAAATGAGCCAGCCCAAGCTGCCTGACCCGCCGCAGCCGCTGAAACTCCGCCGTGTCGATAAGGCGTGCAATCAGATCACCCTCAGGGGAATCCGTTTTAAGACGAATTATATTATGAACCGAATCGCGGTAAATTCTCTCCGACACATATATCTCCAAAGTAAATAGAAGTTATGTGTTGAGTTTGGGCTATCTATTGTTATTTTTCAATGTGCCTGTTATTCAAATATTCATACAATTGTAAAAAATACAAATTATTGGACAATTGACTTTGATTTCTCGGCCTTTTAACAATTGTCATTCAACAGAAGTAAGGGTATCTCATTGATAACAAATAGGTTATATAAGAAACAAAAAAAGACCGAGGCTTGGCTTTGAAATTGCATACATTCAAAAGAAGAATGTCCAAATCGGACTTTTAAATTTGCAAAAGAAAAATTTAATTATTTTAGGAACGAAAAAGGAGAACTATGTAAATCAGTTTCCCTCATCTCATAGTTCGTTTTTTTCAGTCAAGAATTTCGGAGGTTAAATAAATGCAGAAGTATTTAAATTATGTAGCTACTGTTTTACTCAGTATAGTATTTTGCGCTGTAGCTGCCTCGGCACAGGTTACGGGCGGCGCAATAACCGGGAGCATCGTTGACGCTAACGGAGCGGTTGTTCCCAATGTTGAGGTTAGAATTACAGACAAAGCCCGCGGTTCGGTATTTACCGCTCAGACGAGCGGATCCGGTTCGTATAATTTTGTAAACGTTCCGACCGGTGAATATACAATATCTATCGAAGGAACAGGTTTTGCGACTGTCTCCCGCGATCTTAGCGTTACTCTTAATCAAACAAACACAGTCGATGTAGTCTTGCAGGTTGCAGGCGGAACGACGGTGGTTGATGTTGTCGCAGGAGGCGGATCAATTGTTCAGACCGACAGCTCGCAGGTTGGAACCACTTTTTCGGGCCGCTCGGCACAGGATTTACCTGTCGGCAGCGCTAATGGCCTGGCCCTGCTTGCTCCGAACGTCATTCCTCCTGCAAACGGAACTGCCGGTTCGGGCGGCGTCAGCGGCGGCGTCCGCGCACGCGGCAACTCCTTTAATATTGACGGCGTGGATAACAACGACGCCTCGGTTACCGGCCCGTCAACCGGACCGATCCAGGACGCGGTTTCGGAATTTACGCTGCTGCAGAACAACTTCAATGCCGAATTCGGCGCAGGAGCCGGCGGACAGTTCAACACCATTACCAAATCAGGCACAAACCAATTCCGCGGTAATATCTTTACCTATATCGGCAGCGAGCAATTTAATGCTCCCTCGACCGATGAATCATCACAAGGGTTTAAGAACTTTTTCAAAGAAGTCCGTTACGGCGGAACATTCGGCGGGCCGCTGCCGTTTCCTAATTTCGGCGAAGGCGGACCCGTTTTCCGTTCGGGCAAGAACAAGCTGTTCTTCTTCGGTGCTTACGAAAAATATTTCCAAACAGGGGAAAGCGCTGCCGGATCATTCTTTGCTCCGACGCTGGCCGGCCTGAACCAGCTCGCGACGATTCCGGGAGTAAGCCCGTTTGTCATTGATATATTTAGAAACAATGTAAGTTTAGCGACTACCGGAAACGCGGCTGCTACTGCTGAATTCGGCAATATTTTAGGCCGCACAGGTATTGAG
>JACDAY010000240.1 GCA_013695195.1 Blastocatellia bacterium
TCGGAAGGCAGCACGTGAACTCCGTTGGCGAGTTTGCCTTTTTGCTTGACGAGGTATTCGGCAGACAGGGCCTGGTTGGCAAACGACATGTCCATAACGCTTGCCGGATGGCCTTCGGCGGCCGCGAGGTTTATCAGACGGCCTTCGCCAAGGACGATCACGCTTTTTCCGCCGTTTTTACCAATATATTCTTCGACGAACGGGCGGCGTTTTACTGCTTCAGCGGACATCTCACGTAAAGCATCAAGGTTTAATTCCAGGTCGAAATGGCCGCTGTTGCAGACGATCGCCCCGTCTTTCATCGCTTCAAAGTGTTCTTTATCAATAACATGGCGGTTACCGGTTACCGTAACGAAGAAGTCGCCGATCTTACATGCCTCGACCATAGGCATCACCCGGAACCCGTCCATAACGGCTTCAATTGCCTTGATCGGATCGATCTCGGTAACGATAACATTCGCTCCCATTCCGCGGGCACGCATCGCCACGCCCTTGCCACACCAACCGTAGCCGACAACGACCAAGTTCTTTCCGGCCAGCAAAATATTGGTCGCGCGGATGATACCGTCGAGAGTCGATTGGCCTGTTCCATATCGATTATCGAAAAAATGCTTGGTCTGGGCGTCGTTTACTGCAATGGAAGGGAAGTTGAGCACGCCGGCCTTCTGCATGGCTTTTAGGCGGACGATACCGGTAGTCGTTTCTTCAGTCGTGCCGATGAGAGTTTCCGCTAACTCCTTCTTTTCCTTTAACATAGTGGCCACAACATCAGAACCGTCATCAATAATAAGATTCGGGTTGGTGTCGAGCGCAGTTTTCACATGCCTGACATAGGTTTCGATCGATTCGCCCTTGATCGCCATTACGGGAATTCCCCAGTCGGCGACAAGTGAGGCGGCAACGTCATCCTGTGTGGACAAAGGATTTGAGGCTATCAAAAGCGATTCAGCTCCGCCGGCGAGCAGCGTCCGGGCGAGATTTGCGGTTTCAGTCGTAATGTGGGCACAGGCAACGATCTTTACGCCGGTAAGCGGCTTTTCAGCTTCGAAACGTTCGCGAATGAGCCGTAAAACGGGCATTTCGCGGTCTGCCCACTCGATCCGCTGTTTTCCTTGCGGAGCAAGATTTATATCCTTGATATCGTACTGTGTCGAAATTCCTTCTTTAGCCATGTGTTCCATTTCCTCTCTCGGCTGCGATTCGCAGACCTTCAGCCTTATCAGTTTTTTCCCATGAAAACTCGTCGTTCATTCGTCCGAAATGCCCGAAGCGGGCCGTCGCTTTATAAATAGGCCGAAGCAGATCTAGGGCCTCGATAATCCCTTTCGGATTTAAAACGAAGTTGTTGCGAACGATTTTAGCAAGGCGTTCGTCTTCGATTGTTCCAGTGCCGTGAGTATCGATCAAAACCGAAACCGGCTCCGCAACCCCGATTGCGTAAGCTAATTGAACAGTACACTTATCCGCTATACCGGAAGCAACAATGTTTTTTGCAATATACCGCGCCATATACGCAGCCGAACGGTCAACTTTGGTCGGGTCCTTGCCCGAAAACGCACCGCCGCCGTGCGGTGCATAACCGCCGTATGTATCGACAATAATCTTGCGACCGGTTAAGCCTGCGTCGCCCATCGGCCCACCCAAAACAAATCTCCCCGTCGGATTTATATGATATTTTGTATTTTCGTCCAGCAAATCCGCGGGAATCGTGGTTTTGATAACTTTTTCCAAAATATCGGCTCGAATTTCTTCAATATCGACTTCTGAAGTCTGGCTGGATACGACTACCGCCTCAACCCTAAACGGCCTGCCGTCGCGGTATTCAATTGAAACCTGAGTTTTTCCGTCCGGCCGCAGATAGGGAATAGTTCCGTCACGACGCACTTCCGAAAGTTTTCGCGTCAAATTGTGAGCGAGCTGAATCGGCATCGGCATTAATTCGGGAGTTTCATTACATGCATATCCGAACATCAATCCCTGGTCGCCGGCACCGCCCGTATCGACGCCCTGCGAAATGTCCGGCGATTGTGTTCCGATTGCATCTATCACGCTGCACGTGCGGCAATCGTAACCGAAAGACGCATCGTTATAGCCGATCTCATCGATAGTTTCACGAATTATTTCCTTATAATTGACCTTGGCCGTCGTAGTAATCTCGCCGGCAACGACCGCTAATCCGGTAGTTACGAGTGTTTCGCAGGCGACGCGGGCATTGGGGTCCTGAGTCAAAATTGCGTCCAGAATCGCATCGGATATGTGATCGGCGATCTTGTCTGGATGACCCTCGGTTACCGATTCGGATGTGAATAGAAAATTTCCGTTACTCACTGATATTATGTAACTCCTTAATAAGCGGTATGATCGAAAATGTGTCGGATGACAAAACGATAATACTAACGTTTTGCAAGTCTGATGTCAATTCTGTGATTTAAATTGCCATAACTATCAATAATGCATTGAATACTAAAGTGCAAAAGTCAAAAAACTTTGAAATTAACTTTGTTTTCCCAGATAAACAGGAGCTGTGAATTTCATAGTCTGGGAAGATAGACGATCTTGCGTTCCGTGAATGAATCGGATTATAATCGCCGGATACCTCGGCAAAGTTACGGACGAGTTCGTCCGTTACAAGCCTTTGAACAGAAAATTGGTCGCCACCCTAATTAAGGGAATGATTATCTTTTATTCTCCGCGTCTGATAATAAAGATTATGTAATAAATGGAATTCAAAAAGATTCGGTCAAAACTCCGTTTTCTATCAAGATTGATCAACGCTTGAGGGATGTTCGATTTTCAAATTGTCGAAAGCTTCTTTTAAGGCTTTCAATACATCCCCTTTTTTAAAATCAGATAGTTTTCGAAATGAAATTTCAATCATGAAATCCTCATTTGGCGAATCATAACGAAAAAACGAATTTTCCGGGTTCAGTTTCGAAGATTTTTCCTTAGCCCCATTTCCGTTTGATGGTTGGGTTTGATTTCCTGGCCGTTTTGCGGATTTCCCTTTGCCGATATTTTCGAGAAATGCGAACATAGCTTCCTCGTCGAATTGCCGGGCTATTTCGAGGAGCATCGATTTTGCGGAGATTTTTGCCTGCAGGCATTTAGCCCGTATCCCGCTCGGCAGTCCGGCAATTGTCATCAGCTCCGTAACCGTTGTTCTGCTTTTGCTGATCTTTTGCGCGATCTCGTCATGCTTATATCCGTATTTTCCACTCAAAGCAGCAAGGCCGTCGGCTTCTTCCCAAACGGTAAGGTCTTTTCGCTGCAAATTCTCGATCAGGGCGATTTCGGCAATACTTTTTTCATCGAGATCCATTTCTATACATGGTACTTCGGTCAAACCCGCAAGCTGTGATGCCCGCCAACGCCTTTCCCCAGCGATTATCATCCATGTTCCCAACTTGTAATCCGGTTTAACCAAAAGCGGTTCGAGAACGCCTTTTTCCCGGATGGAGTTGGAAAGCTCGGTCAGATCGCCAATTTCGCGGCGCGGCTGATCCGGATTGGGAGCGATGAGATGCACAGGAATAGTCTTGCCGATGGTGCGGGCCGCAGTGGCCAATACATCTACATAATGAGAATCGTGCCTCATTTGCACGCTTGCCGGTAATCCTCGTTTAGACACGTTTCAAAACCTCCTTTGATAAGCTCTCGTATTCGATGGCGCCGGAAGATTTCGGTGCGTAGGCGAATATCGGCTTTTTATGCGCCGGTGATTCTTCGAGCCGGACGCTTCTGGTTATTATCGTATTAAAAGTTTTTTTGCCGAACACTTTTCGGATATGTGCTTCGACATCCTTTGATAATGCGGTGCGGCGGTCAAACAATGTAACCAGCACGCCAAGTATATTTAATTCAGGATTTGGCCGCGAACGCACTTTTTCGATAGTTTCGAGCAGATCGTCAGTGCCTTCCAAAGCAAAATATGAAGACTGTATCGGGATTAGAACATAATTCGCCGCCACCAGAGCGTTGACCGTTATAAGGCCGAGCGTCGGTGGAGTATCAATAAATATGAGGTCGTAATTTGAGCGGACAGCTTCCAGTCTATCCCTTAGCCGGAATGCCGCGTCAAAATCGCCTACAAGTTTTGCCTCGAGTTTTGCGAGATTTATCCGGGCAGGCACTAAATCAAGATTCGCAACATTCGTCTTATAAATGAAGTCATCAAAGGGTTTTTCAAGATCAGTAAAGAGCTCGTACGAGCCGCCGTTTACTTGTGTTGGATCTATAAACGAAAGCGAGGTGTTGCTTTGCGGATCGAGATCGATCAACAGCACCTTTTTTCCCTTCATTGCGCACGCGGCTGAAAGATTGATAGCGGTCGTGGTTTTACCGACACCACCTTTTTGGTTGGCAATTACGATTATCATTTATTATTTGATCCGGCTTTGCACATAAAGCCCATTTAGTCCACAAATTTCAACACTTCTCTACAATATCTTGTCCATGTTTGTTTACGCTAATTTGAATAAAACTTGGGGATCCCTTTTAGCAATATCCAAAAGTTTTAATGATGCGCCATCGGGCTTACGCTGTCCTTGCTCCCAAGCTTGAACGGTTCTCACGCTAACATTTAACGCAGAAGCAAAAATACCTTGCGAACAGTTAAGCGTCTTACGGATTTTTGCAATCTCATTTTTAGACATTTCCTTTGGCGGAAACGGCACGATTGTCGTTCGCAACTTACGTTTTCCTTGCGCGTGTTCGGCGGCCTCGTTAAGAGACTGCATCAAGTCATCAAAAAGTTCTTTTTTCATATCAAATCCTTTCATTGGAACAAAAGCGGGATTATGTGTCCGGCTTATTCTCCATGTGCATCTTTAATCATTTTCACCGTCCGTGCAACCTGCTTCTTTTCCTCAGGTGTCAAATTGTCCTGGTCATTTTTCCCGTAAAACACAAGCAAATAAATCAATTCGTTTTTTTCCAAGTAAAGATAAATACAACGAAAACTGCCCCTTTTGCCCCGCATATCAGAAACGTCTCTTGCCCGGATTTTTCTGGCTCCGTTTGTTCCCTTAATAATACTGCCCGCACGCGGGTTGGAGATCAGTTCATCTTGCAGTGCATAAAGTGTCTCAAGACGGGTCAACTTATCAAAGTGACGCGTAAAGACGGTGGTTTCTGTAAACGAAAAATAAGTTAAATTTTTCCTAACCACAAATCAAAATATACTACTAAGTAGTATATTAGTCAATAACAGTAAATTTATGTCGTAGTCTATAAATTGTAGGTATTTGCCGAGTTTATAGGCAAAGTCATTTGATCTAATTTATCCGATCAAATCAGGCCAATCCTCGGGTGTTTGCGAAGCTTCCTCATTTTCGGGATCGGAATCCAATTGATTCGACGATGCGGAAAGATCGAGCACTTTTTGCTGCACGAAGATCGGGCAATCGAGACGAAGAGCGAGAGCTATTGCGTCGGAAGGACGTGCGTCCATCGAGACCAGTTCGCCGTTTTCATTCGTCAGTTCTACGAGGGCATAAAAAGTATTTTCTAGAAGATCGGTAACAACTACTCTTGATGGGCTCAATCCGCATTCCAGAATCAAATTTCTTAATAAATCGTGAGTCATCGGACGCTGTGGAACGATCTTTTCGATTTCGAGAGCGATAGCGTTCGCCTCGAACGCGCCGACCCAAATCGGCAGGACGGTGTCCGAATCCACTCCTTTCAGGACCACGATCGGAGTATTCGTGTTCGGGTCCATTATCAAAGCACCGATCTTTACTTCGACTAACATATTTTTCTTCACTGGATTCCCGCCACCTCTCCGTACAATGAATTTGCCTTGATCTCGGAGATTTTTACATTAACTATTTTACCCAACATGGCTGCCGATCCTTGAAAATTGACGACCTTGTGACAAGTAGAATGTCCTGAAAGCTGTTCCGCTACGCGGCTTGAAGGCTTTTCCGCCAAAACTTCAAGTGTTTTGTTCAGGTATCGCCGCAAAGCTTTATTCTGGCTGTTTCTCTGCACGGTTTCAAGCCTTTGAAAGCGTTCCGTCTTTTCCTCAGCCGTTACATCATCGGCCATTTTAAACGCGGGTGTCCCAGGCCGGGGAGAATATTTGAAAATGTATGCGGCGTCATATCCGCAATACTCTACTACTTTCACAGTCTCTTCAAAATCTTCAACGGTCTCGCCCGGAAAACCGACGATAATATCGGTTGTCAACGAAATCTCCCGTTTCGAAGCCTTTAAATTATCAATTTTCTTTAAATAGCTCTCGATAGTATGGCCGCGTCGCATGGTTTTCAAAATACGATTGCTTCCCGATTGGACGGGAAGATGTACCCAATTGCACAAGTTTTCATTTTCGTTTATCGCGTCAACAATGTCCGCATGAAAATCTCTGGGAAAAGACGTATTAAATTTTATGCGTTCAATGCCGGTTGCGGCAACTGCCCGAAGCAATTTGGAAAACGGGGTCGCGCCTCGGAATTTTTCCAACCCCGAATTGTCGATAGACTGTGTTAAACCACCCGCTACCGCAGACGGTTCTGACCCGGAAGGCGGCCGGTAACTGTTAACATTCTGCCCGATAAGATGAACTTCCTTCACGCTCTGTCGCCGCAATTCCAGAACCTGACGGATAATTTCGGAAGCGGGTAAACTGACTTCACGCCCGCGCGAAAAAGGAACGATACAATAAGTGCAGAACTTGTTGCAGCCTTCAATTATAGGTACAAACGCAACGTAAGGAGAATTTCGTTGTGCATCGGAAACGGACCAATCATAATTCCGCTCGCGCTCGCCCAAATCGGCCACATCGCGATCTCCGTCCAAAACACGGTCGATCGCTTCCTTTACGCGTCCGACCGCTTTTGTTCCTATCACAAAATCTACGCCCGAAATCTTTTTAAAAAGAGTTTCACCCTCAAGCTGCGCGACGCATCCCATTATGCCGATGACAGGTTTCTCGCGTCCCGAATTGCGTATCCGCCCGACCCTCGCGTAAAGTTTATGTTCGGCCTTCTCTCGAACTGAACAGGTATTTAAAAGGAAAATATCGGCCAATTCTTCGTTCGGAGTAATCTCAAAACCACGTGATGCAAGCGACGTGGCAACTCTTTCCGAATCGGAAACATTCATTTGACAGCCGAAAGTTTCCAGATAAACTTTTTTCATATATTGCAAAAATGAATACGCCCAAATTCAAATCCAAAGATTTTGTTCACCTGCATATGCACTCGGATTATAGCCTTTTGCAAAGTACAATCCAACTCAAACCGCTGGCAAAACGACTGGTGGAATTGGAAATGCAGGCGTGCGCGATAACCGATTACGGGAATTTGTACGGTGCGGTTTCATTCTACAATGCGATGAAATCCGTGGGTGTCAGGCCGATAATCGGGTACGAAGCGTACGTCGCCGTTGAAAGTCGAATCGAGAAAACATCGTCGGTGAAAGCCGGAGAGAAACCGTATTACAATCTTGTCCTGCTGGCTAAAAATTTTGAAGGTTATCAGAATCTCGTACAGCTCGCATCTAAAGCGTTTACTGAAGGTTTCTATCATAAACCTAGGATAGATATGGAGTTGCTGTCTGATTACAGTAAAGGCCTAATAGGCTTATCATCCGGGTTAAATGGAGCGGTCGGACATTATCTGCAACAAGATGATGATAAAAAAGCGATCAATTACGCAAAGACGGTGGAAGATATTTTCGGCAATGGAAATTTCTTTCTCGAAATTCAAAACCAAACTCCGGACGGCAATTTAGACGAAACGCGAAGCATAATAGAAATCTCGAAAAGAACCGAAATTCCCCTTGCGGCGACGAATGATGCGCATTATTTGTACGAGGCAGATGCAAGGGCTCACGAAGTTTTGCTTTGCATCGGTGAAGGACGAACACTCAACGAAAACGGACGTTATACGCTTCCCACTTCAAATTACTACCTTCGTTCCGCTGAAGAAATGTGGAGGATCTTCGGTGGCGAAATACCTGAATCACTAACTAATACAGTTACGATTGCCGAGATGTGCGATTTGACACTTCCCATCGGCGAAGAAAACCTCACGCTTCCGTATTATCCAATCCCGGCTGATTCTGGCTGTTTCACAATAGATGCTTATTTTAAAAAAGTTATTTCGGACGGTTTTGCCGAACGGAAAGAAAGCGTTTTCGCCCCGATGCAGCAAGCCGGACGCTTAAAATACGATATGGCCGCCTATAGAGAACGGCTCGATATCGAGATCGGTATCATCGAGAAAATGAAATATGCGGGATATTTTCTCATCGTGTGGGATTTTATAAAGTATGCGGTTAATCGCGGGATTCCCGTCGGCCCGGGACGCGGATCGGCTGCCGGCTCATTGGTTGCATACTGCCTTGGAATTACTGGTATCGACCCGCTTCAATACGACTTGCTTTTCGAGCGTTTTTTAAATCCAGAGCGGGTCAGCATGCCCGACATCGATATCGACTTTTGCATTCGCGGGCGCGGCGACGTGATCAATCACGTAACTGAGGTTTATGGACGAGACTCGGTTTGCCAGATCATTACATTCGGAACGATGGCATCCAAGGCGGCGATAAAGGATGTAGGCCGCGCGCTGAATATGCCTTACGGCGACGTCGAGAAGATCGCGAAGCTTATTCCGCCTCCGGTTCGCGGCAGAAATGTCAGTATTTCCCAGGCAATAGATCAGGTTCCGGAATTAAAAGCAGCGATGGCTGCGGACGCCAGAGTAAAAGACCTGATCGATTTAGCTTTGCGGCTCGAAGGCTGTGCACGCCACTCATCGGTTCATGCTGCGGGTGTGGTTATCTCGCCGAGGCCGCTTCATGAGATCGTCCCCGTCGCACTGTCGTCAAAAAACGAGTTGACGAGCCAGTATTCGATGAACGACCTCGAAAAAGTGGGCATGCTTAAGATGGATTTTCTTGCTCTTACCACTTTGACGGTGATAAACGATTGCTTAACGGCGTTAAAAGTGAAAACCGGCGTCGAGATCGATTGGAACAAAATATCGCTGAGTGACGAAAAGACTATGGCGCTTTTCGGAGAAGGCAGGACGG
>JACDAY010000034.1 GCA_013695195.1 Blastocatellia bacterium
ATGTGTTCAAAACACATTTTTGTCAAGAGGTTGACGTTGCGA
Organism: Blastocatellia bacterium; assembly: GCA_013695195.1. Taxonomy (GTDB): domain Bacteria; phylum Acidobacteriota; class Blastocatellia; order Pyrinomonadales; family Pyrinomonadaceae; genus OLB17. The sequence continues at coordinate 43 of JACDAY010000034.1, forward strand.
AAAAAAAGGTTTTGGCGATACAGATAAAATGCTGTTCAGACCACCAAGTTGTTAGATGCCGAACAGAAGCTGCTTTGACAGAACGCGCGTTTTTCCGTAGACTTTAAGTTTTCACTTTAGGTGAAGTGATGGAGAGTAAATATGCCAAAGAGAACATTTCAACCGAACAACCGCCGTCGTGCAAAAAAGCACGGTTTCAGGGCGAGAATGGCGACCAAGAACGGCCGCGCCGTAATCAAACGCCGCAGGGCCAAGGGACGCAAGCGATTAACGGTACAGCATTATTAGATTTTTCGTTTCCGAAAGAGTTGCGGCTGAGAAAGCGCGCCGAATTCCTGCGGGTTTACGAGCTTGGCAAACGCATTGAAGGCCGTTTTATGACGGTTTTCATTTTGCCCAACGAAAATCCTGTCCAACGCGTGGGTATAACAGCCACGAAAAAAGCTATCGGCAAGGCTCATGACCGCAACCGGGCAAAGCGCCTTTTACGTGAAACTTTTAGATTGAGCCGGGTCGAGCTGGATGTGATTTCCGTGAAATACGATTGGGTTTTGAACGCGAGACGCAGTTTGCTCATGGTAAAACTCGAAAGGCCGCTGGCGGAATTTAGGGAAATTGCGGCAAAAGTTGCACTGACGGAAAATTTTTAACCACAGAGAATACAGAGGAACACAGAGCAATGAAACAGTAATTTGCTTTTTTGAATTACTCTCTCTGTGAACTCTATGATCTCTGTGGCAAAATGTTTTAAAAGGGAATGAAGTTTTTGGTGCTGGATCTTCTTTGGCTTTTCAAAAGGCTTTTATCGCCTTTTTTGCCGGCTGCCTGCCGTTTTGAGCCGACATGCTCCCAGTATGCAAAAAATGCGGTTGAAAAATACGGAGCGTTTCGCGGAACTTGGATGGGCACAAAGCGTATATTACGATGCCAGCCGTTTTGTAAGGGCGGGCATGATCCGGTCAGGTGATTTTGGATTTTAGATTTTGGATTTTGGATTGCGGCAGACCGATTGCTTCGAAACATGAAAGCACTTTTTTTCAATCCAAAATCTAAAATCCAAAATGTAAAAGATGGATAATTCGAATAATCAAAGTCAGTTTCGTTTTATTTTGGCGGCCATGCTGTCGATGGTATTTTTGTTCGGATGGTCGTATTTTCTCTCTCCGACGCCGCCGGCTAATAATTCAAATACTGCAGTAAACGTTAATAATGCGGCTGTTCCGACACAGGCAACGCCGGCGCCTCCGCTCCAGGCGACGCCTGAAACTGCGGTCGCCGTCACGCCGGACAGCATCCCGAACCGGCAGATCACGATAAAATCTCCTTTGTATGAAGTAACGCTGGATTCGAAAGGCGCACTCGCTACAAGCTGGGTATTATTGAAAAGTAAATCTCCGAAAGGTGAAAGCCCGATTTACGGCGACGGCTCGACCAATTCGGATAAGAAACCTCTGCAGCTGATTTCGCAAGAGGCCCTGAGCCGCACGCCGCGGAACATTCCTTTCCGTCTTTCGACCGAAGACCAAAACCTGACGAATTTAGTAAACGACCGAAATTACCAGATCTCCGTTCCGGAAGAAACCATTGTCCTCAATGCCGGAGAAGAAAAACAGATCGATTTTACCTTGACGGACGCGACAGGTGTAGAGGTCAGAAAAAGTTTCGTTTTCCGGGCAGAAAGTTATATTTCAGATTTGGCAGTAAGCCTCAGGCGCGGCGGCCAGCCGGTTCCGAATACAAAGCTTCTGATCGGTGCCAGCATCGGCGACCATGCCATAAATCACCACAGTTTTTATCAGATCGAATCCGAAGCGGTTGCCGGCATTAACGGCGATATAGAACGTTTTCAGGGTTACTATTCGTTTACCTTCAATGTCGATAATCAGGCTTCATTGGTTGTGCCCGGGACGGTCAACTGGGCGGGCGTCGGCGACGCATATTTTGCAATGGCGGCGATTCCGGCGGCTCCTACACAGGGTCTGGAGCTTCACGCCTCGAAATACGAAGTTAAAACCGAGCCGTTCTACGACAGTATTTTTAATTGGATCCTGCGCAGCGAAAAAACAAGCGAGACGCGGCATCTGGTTACGGCTTATGTACCGATAATCGATGGCTCGCCGACAAAGATCTATACCGGAACAAAGGATTATTTCCTGCTTTCGACGTTAGATGAGCCGTTGTCGGCGGCTGTCGGAAGGCCGATACAGATCGTCGATCTGATAAATTTCAGCAATTACTGGTGGCTCAGATGGCTGACGAAACCACTTTCAATCCCGATCCTTTACGCTCTGAATTTTTTCAACGGCCTGACTCATAATTACGGTGTCGCCATCATTGTTTTCACGTTTTTGTTCTATTCGCTGCTGTTTCCTTTGAGATGGTCGCAGTCGAGATCGTTTAAGAAGGCGGCCGGAAACGCTCCGAAAATGAAGGCGATCCAGGACCAGATAAAGGACCTGCAAAAGAAGGGCGTGCCGACCGACGATCCGCGAATGCGGCAGCTGCAGATGGATCAGTTGAAAATGACAAAGGATGCGCTGCCTATCGGCGGCTGTCTTCCGATGTTATTGCAGTTCCCGCTGCTGATCGCATTTTATACGGCGGTTACGGTTTCCCTGGAAGTGCGGCAGGCGTCGTTCCTGTGGATGCCCGATCTTTCGGCGGCGGACCCGTGGCATTTATTGGAATTCGGGTTTGCCCTATCGATGATCCTTTCGATGAAGTTTTCGCCGACCGCACCCGCCGTTTCACCCGAACAGGTGATGCAACAGAAAATGATGACGTATCTGATGCCGGTAATGATGCTGTGGGTAATGTGGGCCGCGCCGGCCGGACTTTTGCTGTACTGGTTTTTCGGAAACATCGTCAGCTTTGCACAGCAGATGATAATCAACC
>JACDAY010000053.1 GCA_013695195.1 Blastocatellia bacterium
ACGTGAATGTACCCGCACTAAATGGTATATTCGGTAAACTTTTTGGTGCAGAGAGAATTTGGCTCAAAAACTTTGATTTCCCATTCGGTGTTTCGATAATAGTTACTGCCAAAAAGAATTGATCTCACAGTAAGTACGTTTGTTTCTATCAATTCTATATCGCAGTACCAGCGGATTGACCGGTGCCGCAAATGCGCCTATAAGCGTCAATAAAAGTGATGCGATCACCAAGCCCTTGAATGGTTTTACGAACGGCCAAAGCCTGCGGAGTATTTGCCAAATGTTCATCTTTGATAAATCTTAGTTCGATTTTCCATAAAGACGCAAAGCAAGGGAAAAAGTGAGTACTGTGAGGTGAAGCGACTGGGTTTTTCGCTCCTCGGAAAATGATCGTTACAACCCCGTTTCTGACACTCTTCCTGAACACTCCTTCGTGCCTGCTGTATTTTTCACCGCAAAAGCATTAAATTATAACGTTTGCATCAGTGGTAAAAATGGATTCAACAAAAACTGAAAACTCGCCGGAATTATCCTTATTCCTGCCGGTTCTCGACGAGGAAGAAAACCTCCGGCCGATGCACGCCAAAATCAGGTCGGCACTCGACTTGCTGGGCAAAACCGCGGAGGTTATTTATGTTGATGACGGTTCGACCGACAAAAGTCTCGAAATTTTAAAAAGTATTGCTGCCGAAGATGGCCGCGTCCGTGTGATTTCCCTTCGGCGGAATTACGGTCAGACGGCGGCTATGTCGGCTGGAATCGATGCCGCTAAAGGCGAGATTCTCATTCCGATGGATGCTGATCTGCAAAACGATCCGGCGGATATCGCCCGGTTGTTGGAGAAGTTGGATGAGGGCTACGATGTCGTTTCCGGCTGGCGGAGAAATCGGCAGGACAAGCTAATATCACGCAAAATTCCTTCACAAATCGCTAATCGGATTATATCCTTGATCGGCGGTGTTCCGCTGCATGACTACGGCTGTTCGCTTAAGGCGTATCGGCGCGATGTGATCCAGGACGTAAGACTTTATGGAGAAATGCACCGTTTTATACCAATCTACGCAAGCTGGGCCGGGGCGAGAGTTACGGAAATCCCGGTCGATCACCATGCCCGGACGATGGGCAAATCGAAATACGGCATTTCGCGCACCGTCAAGGTCGTTTTCGATCTGATCACGATAAAATTTATGGCCTCGTACCAAACAAAACCGCTGTATGTATTCGGCGCGTTTGGAATGCTGGCTTTTTTTGTGTCCGTTTTGGCAGGCATCTGGGCTTTCGGACTGAAAATATTTTACGGAACATCGTTTATCCTTACTCCATTGCCAATTATAACCATCGTAATGTTCGCCATCGCCGTGCAGTTCTTTTTGATGGGTTTGTTGGCCGAACTTCAGGTTCGCACCTATCACGAATCGCAGGATAAAGCGATATATACCGTGCGGGAAAGGATTGGATTTGGAATGTGTGACACGACAGCACCTGGAATTAGGGCGAATAAGGTAAAGAACCCGCCCGCTCACGCAGGTGGTTCTGAATAGAGATGTGTGGAATTGCAGGTTGGGTAAGCCTAAACACAACTAGATCATCCCAAGATCACAACGAGGCAGCCTTGCATTCGATGTGCGAGCGGATTAAGCACCGAGGGCCGGATTCCGAGGGGTTGTGGTTTGACGAAGAAGTTGCGCTCGGAATGAGGCGGCTTTCCGTTATCGATCTGCACACCGGTGACCAACCTGTTTACAGCGAAGACCGTTCGGTCGTCGTTATAATGAACGGCGAGCTTTATAATTATCGTGAAGTGCGCGCCGATCTCGAAAAGCTCGGGCATGAGTTCGAGACAAACTCCGACACTGAAATTTTGCCTCATCTTTATCAGCAATACGGCGATGCCATGGTCGATTTTATCAATGGCATGTTTGTCTTTGCCGTTTGGGACAGGACTAAAAAGAAGCTTCTGATCGCCCGAGACCGCTTTGGCGAAAAGCCGCTTTATTACGGCGTTGTTGACGGGAAGCTCATTTTCGCGTCTGAGCCCAAAGCCATGCTCGTTCACGCTTCGGTGAAACAGGAAATCAATCTTGATGCACTGCGTCAATATCTTTCATTCGATTATGTGCCGGCGCCGCTTTCGATTTACAAAGGGATCTCCAAGCTTCCTGCCGCCCATCTATTAACTGTCGAGAAGGGTGAAGTGAACACACGCCGATACTGGAACCTGACATGGCAGAAGCCTGACCGTAAGGAAGGGCTTAATGGAACCGGCATTTCTCATAAAGCCGGCGAACTGAGAGAACTTCTTTCCGACGCCGTCAGAATGCGGCTTGTCTCGGATGTTCCGCTCGGGATTTTACTGTCAGGCGGCGTCGATTCTTCGACGGTCGCCGCTTTTGCGACACAGCATGCGACCGAAAAAGTAAAGACTTTCTCGATCGGGTTTGAGGAAGATTCGTTCGACGAATCAAAGTTTGCCCGCGAGGTCGCGATGCATCTAGGCACCGAGCATTATGAGGAAATGCTGAGCGCAGAAACGGCGGGCGATATGATCGCCGACATTGGAACATGGCTTGACGAACCACTTTCCGACGGTTCGATGGTCCCGACATTTTTGCTCTCGCGTTTTGTCAGAAAACATGTAACGGTTGCGCTCGGCGGCGACGGCGGCGACGAGTTATTTGCCGGTTATCCTATGTATTTCGGCCATAAAATGGCTAACGTGTATGATTCGATACCGAGTTTCCTGCGCACTGGCGTGATCGAGCCGATTATAAACAATCTGCCCGTATCGACAAAAAATCTTTCATTCGACTACAAAGCAAAACGCTTTGTTGCCGCCTCAAAATACGACACCGTAACAAGACATCACTCGTGGTTCGGCTCTTTTACCCTTGACGAACAAAGGCATCTTTTGACCGAGGATGTTTTGGCGAACACCGCTGCGGATATATACGCCGGGCCGAAAAACCTTCTCAAAATCTGTGATGCAAAAGATCAAATCGAACAAATGCAGTTCCTTGACATAAATTACTATATGGCCGAGGATATTTTGACCAAGGTTGACCGCGCTTCGATGGCGGTGTCGCTGGAGGTTCGGGCGCCGTTTCTTGATCCGAGAGTCGCGCAATTTGCCGCATCACTTCCGCCCGAATATAAGCTCAAGGGATATAAGGGCAAGTACATCCTAAAAAAAGCGGTAGAAGATTTACTGCCGAAATCAATCCTGCAGCGGCCAAAGAAAGGTTTTGGGATTCCAATCGCGGAATGGCTGAAAGGGCGGCTTAATCCCCTGATGCACGATCTACTCGCTCATCGAAGATTAAAAGAACAGGGGTTATTTGAAGCTGATTACGTGCAAAACCTAATGGGTGAACACGAAAAAGGAACCGCCAGTCATCACAAGCAACTATGGACGCTGCTCGTATTCCAGCTTTGGCACGATAATTTTCTAGAGTAACGCCGGCTTCCAGCCGCAACGTTATAAAGAGTTGAGGGCAGGATGCCCTCAAGACAGCCGCCAAAGATGGCGGCGTTACAATTTACAAAAATTCAAGTATTATTTGGCTAATGAAAACACTTTATCCTGAGATCGAGCCTTTTGATTCGGGAATGCTCAAGGTTTCCCATATTCATGAGATTTATTATGAGCGATGCGGAAACCCCGATGGTATTCCGGTTGTCTTTTTACATGGCGGGCCGGGCGGCGGGCTGATCCCGATGTACCGGCAGTTCTTTGATCCCGCGGCCTATCACGTCATCTTATTCGATCAGCGCGGCTCGGGAAAATCGACGCCGCACGCTGAATTAAAAGAGAATACGACCTGGGATTTAATAAACGATA
>JACDAY010000073.1 GCA_013695195.1 Blastocatellia bacterium
CCTCGCGCATGGTGAAAAGCTGTAGAGCCAGCCGCTGATTTTCTCGATAATATCCGAAAATATCGACATCGCGGTCTGCGGTCGTCGCCATTTTTTGCTGCTCACCGAGCGCAATCACTGATCTGTGCAGATCACGGTATTTTGCGGCCAATTCGTAATTATGATTTTCCGAAAAATGCCACATTCGATGCTCCAGATCTTTAGCCAATTCCTTATTTTTGCCTTCGAGCATTATCTTTACATCGCGGGCGGCTTGCAGATATTCTTCCTGCGTGCAAAGGCCTTTGACACAAGGCCCAAGACAGCGTTTCAGATGATACTCAAGACACGGGCGCGGCAGTTTACCCGTGATCTCTATGTCGCACGTACGCAATTGAAATGCGCGGTTAACCAGATTAAGCGTTCTTCTAGCCAGTGCGGCGGGCAGGATTGGCCCGTAATAACTCGCTCCGTCTTTTAAGATCTTTCTGGTAATGACGACTTTCGGAAACGGCTCGTTCGTCATTTTTAAATGCGGATACTGCTTGTCGTCTTTTAAAAAGACATTGAAGTGCGGCTTGTGTTTTTTAATGAGGTTTGATTCCAGAATCAAAGCCTCGACCTCGTTATCGACAACGATAAACTCAAAATCGGCAATTTTCTTTACAAGCCGACGTGTCTTGGCATCCTGATTCCGGCTCGACTGAAAATACTGGCGAACACGACTGCGCAGGCTTTTCGCTTTGCCCACGTAAATGATCTTCCCGTCCGCGTTCTTGTGCAGATAGATGCCCGAAGCAGCCGGAAGGCTTTTTAGTTTTTCAGCCAACGTCATCATCAAAATTCTAACGGATAACGGCCAAGTATTAAAGTAGGAATAAGATGAAGTTTTACCTAAAACAATTTGCTTTAAAATTTACGGTGCAAGTAGTTTCCGTCCGGGTTTGATATGGCAGAACTGCATTGAGAATAGACTTTTCCCAAATCAATCTCGACGCTCCAATATTCACAGTAAGGCCCACAATAAGGAGCCCCGATTGACTTTTCGAGCAAATTAGAATTACAAACAGACGTTTTAAGAATTTGGAACATACTTTAAATATCAAAGGCTCATATGCAAACTATTCTCACGAAATCTCCCGTCGAGGCTGCCGAATTTATAAAGCGCGGAGGGATCGCGGCGTTTCCGACCGAGACAGTTTACGGCCTGGGTGCGGACATTTTTAATGAAAACGCTGTCGCAAGAATTTTCGAGGCAAAACGACGGCCCATGGACAATCCTATGATCGCGCACGTCGGCGAGGTGGGCCAGATCATTCTCGTTGCATCGGAGATTTCCTCAAACGCCCGAAAATTTATCAAAGCCTTTTTTCCCGGCCCGTTGACGATTGTTTTACCAAAATCGGCAAAAGTTCCCCTGACCGCGACTGCCGGCCTTGAGACAATCGGTGTGAGGATGCCGCGAAACACAATCGCCCGGGAGTTTTTAACAGCCTGCGGCATCCCATTAGCCGCACCGTCGGCAAATATCTCAGGGCGGCCAAGCCCAACGACGTGGGAAGCGGTTTACGAAGATCTCAATGGCCGGATCGACTGCATTTTGCAGGGCGAAGCGACAGAGATCGGCCTCGAATCGACAGTCGTGGACTGCACAACGGAAGCTCCGATGATTCTGAGGGCGGGCGCCGTGTCTCTCGAACAGCTTCAAATGATAGTATCGGCAACAACCTTTTACAAAAATTCAAGTTACGTTACACCACCAAGTCCGGGTCTAAAGCATAAACATTACGCACCGGCTGCGAGGGTAGTTTTGATCGATCCGGAATTTAAAGTGAAGGATTCAAAGCCGCAGGCGTATATCGGATTAGACTTTCCAAACGGCGAATTCGGGTTGATTAAGATTTGCGCTTCCGTTGAAGAATATGCGGCGGGGTTTTTTGCTTTTTTTCGCGAATGCGACAAACGGAAGATAGAAACAATATTTTGTCAGAAAGTTAGCGAAGCTGGAATCGGAGCCGCTTTGATGGACAGATTAAGAAGGGCCGCCGCAGGGTAAATTCTTATTTAGCTGCCGTATAAACTATTGCCAGCTCTCCGTTTTCTTTTATCACTTCCATATTTACGAGACCGCTGTCACTAAGCCGTTTGAGATCCACCAGCGGCACGATAACCAGCACAGGCTTTCCTTCTTCACGCCGTAATTCCTCGGCAAGCTCCGCCGGGCTGTTCAGTTTTTTCTGTTTTCCATCTTCAGTCCGAAGCAATCTGCCTGCCGCGTAAAATTCGGCGTTATGCGAGACAGTTTGAAGGCTCAAAACTCTTTCTGTTTTAAACCCACGCTCGTCGGCAGCCGCGATCAGGCCTTTAACCGAATCCGCTTCTGCGAAGCCGGGCACTACGAGCAACAGCAATCCAATGACGGTAAAAAATGTCGCGGCTGCAGTAAGTTGAATTGACGCTTTATGCATCCGGCTCTTTTTCGCAAATCGACAGACATAATCGGCCGTCAGGATAATCACAGCCGGCAGCGCAGGCAAAATATAACCCGGAAGCTTTGAACCGGAGAATGAAAAGAAAACAAGCGGAACAATAAGCCAGGCTAGGGTGAAAAGGAGCAACGGAGACGCGGAGACGCGAAGACGCGGTGATGAAGAAGTATTGCTTTTATCAGAATCCGATTTGTCTATTTCCCTCGGCGTCTCCGCGTCTCTGCGGTAAAAAATCTTCTTTCCTAAATCCCAAATTGCAGCGAGGAAAAAAGGCAGCCACGGGATCGTCATCAAAGGCAGAACCCAGAAAAAAAAGTAAAACGGCTGCGGATGAAAATATTTATTTGAGGTGAAACGCTGAAAATGGTGCTGAATAAAAAATTGGTCGATGAATTCACTGCCGTGCCGCAAATACATAGGAAGATACCATAGCGAAGCCACAGCAGCGGCAATCATCGTTCCCCAGAATAAGCTTATGATGAAAATTTTGCCCGGAAAGCGCAAGGATAACAAATAATAAAATCCGACGATCGCAAAAGGGAAAACTATTCCGATCAAACCTTTGGCAAGCAGGGAAACGCCGATAAAGAAATAGAAGGCAATGAGAGGAGCGGCGACAAGGCGGCGAGAAGACGCGAGGCTGTCTGATCCGGGATTTGCGGAACGTTTGCTAACTGTATCAAAAATAAAAAAGTTGACGAGCGACGCGGTCATTGGAAATGTCAAAATTATATCGAAGCTGGCTCCGCGAGAAAAAACCATTATTCCGATGGACGAAGCTGCAATCAAAGCGAGCCAATTTGCAAAGTCGTTCGCGGCAGGGAACACGGATTTTTCTGAGAAACCTGGGTTTATCTCTGAAATCTCAGTGTTCTCGGCCGCAGAGAATCTTCCGAGAAGCCACAGACTAAAGATCGTCCCAAGCCCGAAAACAGTTGATCCGAATCTGGCGGCGAACTCCGAGACGCCGAATAACTTATATGAAACGATCTGCAGCCAATAGAGAAGCGCCGGTTTTTCGAACCAATTAAAACCTCCCAGCGTTGGCGTTATCCAATCGCCGCGAGCCAACATTTCGCGCGCCACCTGCGCATAACGCGGTTCATCGGGGCCGAGCAGAGGAATTGTCAGCCCAAAAAAGTAAACGAAGATCGTCAACACGAAAAGTGCTATCCAAATGTAATTGGTGTTGGGTCTTCGGACTTTGGCCTTTGTCATTTGTTGCAAGGTATCGGAAAATGTTAAGTATTACCGAATTCATTTTTCGATTCAAATCCATTTAATGAAAGAAATCCGTAATCCTCGACCAACCTCCAACGTTTTGAAATCGGCAGTGATCGGTGTCGGCAGTTTGGGTAAACATCACGCCCGAAATTATTCCGAAATTGCTCGGGACGGGAATATCGAATTGGTCGGGGTAAGCGACGCGAATGCGGAAACGGCCGCAAACGTAGCTTCCGACAACGGTTGCGCATACTTTACTGATTGGCACGATCTGTTGGAAAAGGCGGATATTATTTCCATCGCAACTCCTACTGAAACTCATTGCGAAATTGCGTGCGCTTTTCTCGACAAAGGAGTTCATGTTCTAGTCGAAAAGCCGATTGCATCGACGCTTGCCCAAGCCGACAAAATGATCGAAACTGCGAAATTATCAGGTGCAACGTTGATGGTCGGCCACCTTGAGCGTTTTAATCCGGCGATGGTCGCTCTTCGCCCGAACGTAACAAAACCTCTGTATTTCGAGATCCACCGAGTATCTCCGTTTCCCAACCGCTCGCTCGATGTCGATGTAGTTTTGGACGTTATGATTCACGACCTCGACGCAGTGCAATGGCTCGTCGGTGAGAACGTAAAGGTTTCGGCTATTCACGCGGTCGGGATTCCGGTCATCTCCGACAAGGTCGATGCCGCGAATGCCAGGATCGAATTTGAAAACGGCGCCGTTGCCAATATTACGGCTTCGCGCATCGGAACTGAGAAAATTCGAAAGACGCGATTTTACCAAACTAATTCGTATGTCGTTTTGGATTACGCGGCGAAATTTGCCTCGGTTACATCGCTGGAGCCGAACTCGGTTCATCCGCTGCTCGGGATTTCAATAAACCGGCTCGAGATAAACGATATTGAGCCGTTGCGGGCCGAGATCGAAGCTTTTATCGATTCGGTAATTTCGGATCGGCCGCCTTTTATAACCGGCGAAGACGGCCGGCGCGCACTGGCGCTTGCGGTTGGGGTTTTGGAAAAGATCGAAGCTCATCGAAGCCGGTTAAATGTATAATCGCATGGTTTAGTTTTAGGACATTGAGATGCTTAATCATGAAAAGACGTCTCAATTTGAAATTACCCCGGAATATCGTCGAGCACTCATCGCTAGACGTTGAAAAGAAAGTTCAGATAGTCTATGTGAGTTTATTATGAGCGATTTTTCGGTTATGCTGTAATACAAGGCAACGGAGGAATTTAATAATGCAGCGAGTTAGAATACGTTTTTGTAAGGTATGAGCGTCTTATCGCCCTCGAGCTGTCAGTTTGGCAGCAATTATAAAAAGCAGGCTGGGTATCGAATCTGAATTAATTGAAGGTAGTCGTGGTGAGTTTACGGTTTGGGTTGATGAGAAGCTGGTGGCGGAAAAAGGCTGGTTCAGATTTCCGTCAGATGAAAAAGTTTTATCAGCTGTAAGGGAAGCCGCGGCAAACGATTAAAACAAGTTTTAGGAAAAAAAGGGGATGTCTCAAAAAGCCTCTTCTTTATCAATTGCCTCTGGAGGACCCGTGGCTGGGAATGAAGCGGCTTTAGCCAAACTATTATAGATAAATTTCCTTACCTCCAGCTAAAGCTGGAGGTGATTTAAAAACGAAGCAAGCGCAAAACCCCCACTTTTGAGACGACCTCTTTTGCAAATTACAAAATCTAGGCGGCCGCTTCCCCTGCCTGCTCACCAGCCATTGATTTCATCCATTCCTTTGTTTTTGCAAATTTTTGTTTTCCGTTCGGCGCGTCCATAATGACCTTTTCAAGATGCCTAAAGGCCTCCGGGCTTTCCCACATCGCCCGCAATTCTTCCAGAAAGGGTTCAACCTTTGCAAACACGAAAAGATGCTCCCCGACGGTGTCCGTAAACATTTCCGCATCAATTGCTCCATGATTCACAAATGAAGCAGCCATTTCCCAATACGACGTGACCATTCTCAGATAGCCGCCGACTTCGGGGTCCATCATGGTTTTCATAAAGTCATCGGCACTGGTCGGGTTGAAGGTAAAAATCCAGTCCCTTGCCTCTCTCATCTTCGTCTCGCGTCGTAAATCATAAAGTTTTAGAATTAAGTCGGCGGATTCTACTTTGCTTATCATATGTCTTGACCTCCAAATAATTTAGTTTCCGAATTCTATTTCGATAACTCTTTCGTGTCAATTGGCCCAAAATAATTTAAGGTGAATGTAACGACCTCGAAGATCGATTCGGTAGGGAAATTGAAACAGGTAAATATTCGATATTTTTCGCTAATCTCCTTCTCAAACTATAAAGTAAATAAATGCAATGCGTTGCTGATGAATCGTTCCTTTGTAAATGAAAAATCCCATATCAAACTTTCTCCAGGAACGAATTGAAGCGGGTGATTTTCCGTCAGCCGTTTATCTCGTTGCGGAAAAGGGTGAGATTGTTTTGAAGGACGCATTGGGGTTCGCCGTCGTAGAGCCTGAAAAGATCGAAGCGCAGATCGATACAATCTATGATCTTGCAAGCTTGACGAAACCGCTTGTTACGGGACTTCTTTGTGCGAAGTTGATCGAAAATGGCGATGTTGAGCGTGACCAGATTGTTGAACATTATGTCCCGGAGTTGATTGAATTTGGAGTCCGGTCTGAATTTGATTGTTTGGACACATTTATCGAAGATTTGTTAACCCATCATTCGGCCTATCAAGCCTGGAAGCCTTTTTACTTACTTTGTAACGAGGCATCCGCAAATACGCGGGGTGAAATTCTTTGCCTCATCGCCAACAAAATTCCGCCGCAGTTCGATCCGGAAGTTATCTACAGTGATTTGAACTTCTTGATGCTTGCCGGAGTTTTGGAAAAGGTTTACGGAAAGAAACTTGACGAGATTACAAGGGAACAAATTGTTGGGCCGTTGACTTTAGAAAATACTTTCTTCAATCCCCCAAAAGAACTCCAAAAACGAATCGCCGCCAATGAAAAAGGGAACGAGTACGAGAGGCAAACCTGTAGTCAGTTGGGTTATCTTCAGCCACCCGCTGCCGCAAAAGGTACTGACACGCCGCTCATTGCTCCACCCGCCGCAGCGTCCCGGAGCGCAACGGAGAAGAATCCACCCGCTCACGCAGGCGGTTCCGACAAATTCCGCGATTACCAAATCTGGGGCGAAGTCCATGACGGAAATGCTTTTTTTATGGGCGGCGTCGCGGGCCATGCGGGACTTTTCTCGACGGCTGAAGAGACGTACAAAATCGCTCAGCAATTCCTGCCGAATTATACGACACTGCTAAGACCGGAGACCTGCAAGCTTTTCCGTACCAATTTCACGAAAGGCATGAACGAAGCTCGTTCGATTGCTTTTCAACTCGCCGAAACAAAAGACTCGACCGCAGGCAGCAAAATGTCGCCGGACAGTTTTGGCCATTTGGGTTTTACGGGAACAAGCCTTTGGATCGATCCGACAAAGGAACGCATTTTTATTTTGCTTACAAACCGTACTCACAACCGCGAGCTTCCGTTTGCGAATATAAATGATGTCCGGCGCCGGTTTCACGACCTTGCCATCGAATTTCTCGACAAAACTCCTAGCAACTAAGGAAATCAAAATTTAATCATAACTTGCACTTTCCCCAAAGCAGTTTTATATTTCTGGAAATAGATTTCTGCTCGGAGTATATTTGTTTATGAGAAAGTTTTTATTGACGTTTTTATGTCTTGGATTATTGTCGTTGACCGCTTTTGGGCAAAACAGCCGGACCGTTCGTCCGCGAGTCGCGGCAACACCGCCGCCGCCGGTTATACAAGGTAACAGCCCTGGAACAAGCACCGAAAGGCGCGCGCCGGTGTTGCTGGGCGATTCCAACAAAAAACAGCAGGCGCCCGCAGCCGCGCCGGCCCTCGTCGATGACAGCGACGAAGTGATCAAGGTTGAAACAAATCTCATCACGATGCCCGTCTCGGTTCTCGACCGCGAAGGCCGCTTTATTTCAGGCCTTCAGCAAAAGGATTTCCAGGTTTTCGAGAACGGAATCCAACAGCAGGTAGGCTATTTCCAATCGGTCGAGCAGCCGTTTACAGTCATTTTGATGATCGACGTCAGCCCCTCGACGGCATTTCAGATCGATGAAATCCAGAACTCGGCCATCGCCTTCCTGGATCAGCTGCGAGCCAACGATAAAATGATGATCATCGCTTTTGACGAGCGGGTTCAAATTCTCAGCCCCGTGACGAATAACCGCCGAATACTGCGTGATGCTATACGGCAGGCGCAATTCGGCGACGGGACCGGTTTGTACGAAGCTGTCGACCGCGTTATAAACAGAGAGCTTCGCCAGATCGAAGGGCGAAAGGCAGTCGTGCTCTTCACAGACGGCGTGGATACTACATCGAGGCGGGCGTCTTTTCAAACCACTGTTGCCGATGTCGAGGAGATCGACGCGTTGTTCTACCCGATCCGTTATAATACACAACGGGACGGATTTGGCGGCTACGGAGGCGGCAATCCTTATCCGCGACGACGCAGTGGCGGCGGTGGAACTCTCGGCGATATCCTGGGGGATATTTTGGCGGGCGGTACAATTACCATGGGCGGAGGTGGACGAGGCGGCGGTGGTAGTTCAAACGAATATGAAACCGGCCGCAAATATCTGGAGGCTTTGGCTCAGAACAGCGGCGGTAGAAATTTCGAAGCCGAATCCGTATATAATCTGGAGTCTTCATTCGCCGGCATTGCAGAAGAGCTTCGACGTCAATATTCGCTCGGTTACTATCCGGAAAATGCAGGGCTCGCCGGTGAGCGAAAACAGATAAAAGTACGCGTCATGCGTCCGAATCTCGTAGTGCGTGCAAAGAACAGCTACATCGTTGGCCAGAACAGCAGCAAATTAGCGGGAAAATAGGCATTGCCCGATTCAATCCGTCATCACGTAGTAGGACAGGATATTAAACTTGTCGTTGCAAAAGCGTGAACGTACTTGCGCCTCAAGCATCTTTTTTTTGAAAGCAAAGCATCGTATACTCGATTCGCATTCCGGAGTGCTGACGATGAACAAATGTGTCTTATTTTGCCTGGCTTTATTTTGCGGCCTTTTAGTTGAGATCAAATCTCAGCCGCGCCCGGTTTCGCCCCGATCTTCCATCATAAAACCGAACAAACGTCCGACTACAACACATACTCCAAAACCAACTCCGCCGGTACCCGAAGATGGCGATGCCGCGGCGGACGACAACATCGGGGAAGTGATCCTGGTCAATACGAATCTTGTAACTATCCCCGTCAGAATTCTCGACCGCAAAAACCGGTTTATCGGCGGATTGGCTAAGGAGAACTTCAAAGTTTTCGAGGACGGCGTCGAACAGGAGATCGATTACTTTACAAACGAAGCACAGCCTTTTACGGTCGCGCTGGTTTTGGACATGAGTTATTCCGCGACGTTCAAGATAGACGAAATACAAGGTGCTGCGCTTGCTTTTATTGACCAGCTCCGCCCGCACGATCAGGTAATGGTCATCTCGTTTGACGAGGAAGTTCACATGCTTTGCGATGCGACGAGTGACCGGAAGCGTATATACGAAGCCATCCGAAGCACTCGGATCTCGACCGGAACCAGCCTTTACGAAGCAGTCGATCTGTCTATGAACGAGAGGCTGCGGAATATCGAAGGGCGAAAAGCCATCGTGCTTTTTACGGACGGCGTGGATACTACCAGCCGATCGTCAGGCGACCTCGAAAATCTGCGTGACGCATCGGAACTCGATGCGCTGATTTATCCGATCCGTTACGATACTTTTGCCGACGTTCAGTCATTGAAGAACCAGCCGATTGTAAATCTTCCCGGATCGGTTCCAAAATCCGCTCCGCCTACCGCTTCACAAAATAAGCCGCTCCCGTTTCCGGTTTCTATTGTAAGAATGCCAGGTGATAAAGGCACGACGGCCGAGGAATACACACACGCCGAGCAATATTTGGGCCAACTGGCGTTTCGAACTGGCGGGCGAATTCACGTTGCAGATACCTTCGGAAATTTAAACGCCGCATTCGCCAGGATCGCCAGCGAGCTGCGTGAGTTTTACAGCCTCGGCTATTATCCGAAGATCGAAGGAAAACCTGGCAAAACACGACGAATCAAGGTACGCGTTGACAAGGAAAACGTCGTCGTGCGGGCACGAGATAGTTACGTCGTAGCGAAAAATAAAAAATTTGGAAAGGATTAAATCAAAATCTGTAGCAGCCTATGGCAACGCTAAATACGACTTTGCTGCGTCCAGCCCGAATATGTGAATGATTGACGAGTATTGCCGCAACAAATCCTCAATAATTTGTACCGCAATTGCCGACACGCAATCGCACAACTTTCGGCAGATGTCCGAAAAGCAAACTTCTTTATTGAAAGTCCGAGTCCTTTGAAACAATTACGAAACCGCCTGACCTTGCATAGTTCCATATGTCAATGTCCTGGGACTCTTTCAATCCGGCTTCTCGGATGTGCATCAGTTTGAATTTTTATCGGCGGCTCGGTTTTGATACATAGCAACAGGCCGCTCAAACCGGGCTTCGACTGGCTTCGGCTCTTGCCGGCTACAAATAGGCAATCCCCTATGGGATTTATTCTTTTTTGCTCCGTTAGGAGCAGCATGTTTGTAGGCCGGTCGGGTCGAAAAGCTTTTTCGCTCCGTTGGGAGCGCCCTGTTCGCTGAAAACAAGTAATCGGTCTATAAAAACATTTCAAACTGAACCATTGCCCCGAAAGCAAGGCTGACCGCTTCGTTTGCCGGGTTCTATAGTAATTATGTTTCGATAGTCCATAACTGAAATGATAATAGCAAACAGTGATCTTACAAGATATAATTACAAAACGGCCCGTCTTTAGATCGACGTGCCGTCCTGTATAGTCGCTCCTTTCGGGATGATAATTATGCCTTCGCGTATGTAGTAGCATCCGTTTTCGCCGTCCGCGTTTTCAACGCCGGCGATATTCAACAATTTCACATTTTTACCGATCCGCACGTTTTTATCGATAATGGCTCGGCGGATTATGGAGTTTTCCCCGATACCGATGTGCGGTTTGCGGGTTTCGAGGTCGCGTCTTATCTCCTCTATCGATTCGAAAAAATCCGAGCCCATAATTATCGAATCTTCGATCCTGACGCCGACATCCAGGCGGCTTCTCAGTCCGATTATCGAATTTCGCGCATACACGCCGTTCATAATGCAGCCCTCGCTGACCATCGTGTTGTCAATATCGCAGCGCTGCAATTTCGACGGCGGCAGATAGCGGCTGCGCGTGTAGATCGGAGCTTCGGTATCGAAAAAATTAAATTTCGGAAGCGGGGCTGCGAGATCGAGATTCGCCTCGTAAAACGCCCGGATCGTTCCGATATCTTCCCAGTAACTTCTAAAGAAATGGGCCTGCACATTCAGCTTTTCGATTGACGCGGGAATGATCTCCCGGCCGAAATCGAGCCAGGTGGAATCTGTTTTCAGCAGATCGACGAGCCGGTCATAATTAAAAACATAAATTCCCATCGAAGCCAGAAAAGGCCGTTTTTCAGCCTCGGCTTCGCTAAGGCCGAAACGCGTCGTGTCAACACGCATCGCATCAAGCGCATCGCCTTTCGGCTTTTCGCTAAATTCAATAATCGAGCCGCTGTCGTTTGTTTTCAGAAGCCCAAACTCCTGCGCCTCATCAGGCCTGCAAGGAACTACCGAAATTGTGAGATCGGCGTTTGTTTCAAAATGGCGCGCAAGAAATTTGCGGTAATCCATCCGGTAAAGGTGGTCACCGGACAGGATCAGCAGCGTATTGACACGCCAATCCCGCAGATGCGGCAGCATTTGGCGGACCGCGTCGGCCGTGCCCTGGAACCAATCCGGATTTTCCTTGGTTTGCTCGGCGGCGAGAACTTCGACAAAGCCTGTGGAAAAGCTCGAAAAACGATATGTCCGGGAAATATGTCGATTGAGCGAGGCCGAATTATACTGTGTCAGAACAAAGATCTGCGTAATGCCTGAGTTGATGCAGTTGGATACGGGAACATCGATAAGGCGATACTTTCCGCCGAGCGGCACGGCAGGCTTCGACCGCTCACGCGTCAGCGGAAACAGCCTCGAACCGGCGCCGCCACCCAAAATCACTGCAACGACATTATCGTATTGAGCCATAATATTGAAAAAGGTTATTCGGATATTACATCATTTTCAGAATAGCAGTAAACCTGAAGGATTTCGACGGATCTAATATTTTGCGTTTATTCGTAGGCGGATCAGCTTATTGACTGAAGGAGTTTCATTGAACTTTTCCGGTTCAATAATTCGTATAATAATGCTAAGTTCGAGAGATCTTTCTGTGGTTTGCAACTGACCACTGACCACTGACATCTTCTTATGTGGTATTGGACTAAAGTTCTATTTCTGATTCTGCTTGGCGCCATCGGCGTTTGGCTTTTTTATGAAATTTTGACTTTTCCTTCCATCTCAAAGCTTCGCAATGAGAATCCTACGACTTCCTCGATGATCGAATACCGGCTTTCCGAAGCACGTTCCGAAGGCCGCGAACCTAGAAAATTTCAAATCTGGACGCCTATCGAGCAAATTTCGCCGAGCCTCCAGCGTGCCGTTTTGGCCGGCGAAGATTCCCGGTTTTTCGAGCATGACGGCTTTGATTGGGAAGCGATTGAAAAAGCCTGGGACGAGGCCGTAAAATTGGGCGAGAAGGAAGCAAAAGAGGAAGGTGATTACGACCCCGAAGGCTGGATTCCGCCGATGCCGAACTTCAAACGCGGAGCCTCGACCGTTACACAGCAGCTTGCCAAAAACCTGTATCTTTCAGAGGAAAGAAACTTTCTACGCAAAGGCCGCGAAGCGGTTTACACTTATTTTTTGGAACGGGAACTTTCGAAAAAAAGGCTTCTCGAAATTTATCTTAACGTTATCGAATGGGGCGACGGCATCTACGGCGCCGAAGCCGCTTCGAGAAATTATTTTAAAAAAAGCGCTTCGAATCTCACCCGCGAAGAAGCCGCGTTCCTGTCGGCAATGATCCCAAGCCCGCTAAACGTCTTCAACCCCAACAAAAACCGAAAACGCGTCGTCCGCCGCCAGAGAGCAATTCTTCGGGGAATGAATTCGGTCAAATTGGCGTATTAATAGCCGTGAAGTCCACATGCTCGAAACGCGGGAATCACCCGGGACAACCACTCTACCAAACTCCGCTTTCCGGTGTAACAAGCTCCTTAAAATCAGCCCTGCGGCGAATGTGGTACGTGCCACACATGAAACACTGAGTAATCACCAAAACAGATTTGGTTCACCACCGCTCATTGCGCAAAAAAAGCTTCATCTCGAAAGAAACGAAGCCTTTCCCACGATTAGTTGATTCAACGATTAGTTTATTCCCGCGCGGGCGGTCATGCTTTTCGGGCCTCCGACGATTTTCATTTCGTCGAGGATCCAGCCGGCGTTGCCGAATTTTTCAGTTACGAATAAGACGAAGCGGATATCGACCGAGATCGTGCGGCCTACATTGGCGTCGTAGTAGAGGTCGTTGCCGAGGCCTTCGTAGTTGCCGTCGAAGCACAGGCCGACCTGTTCGCCGTTGGCGTTGAGGATGGGCGAGCCGCTGTTGCCGCCGATGATGTCGGTTGTCGATAGGAAGTTGACGACAACGCTGTCGCCCGAGCCGAATCGGCCAAAATCCTTTGTTCGCTGCAAATCTTTCAACTTTTGCGGAACGTCGAAAGGATTAACGCCTGTGTCTTTTTCGATCATGCCTTTCAAGGTCGTGAACGGCGTGTAAGTTACGGCTTCACGCGGCGAATAGCCTTTCACATATCCATATGTAAACCGCAGGGTCGAGTTCGCGTCGGGATACGGCGTGATGCCCTTCATCTCGGCCATTCCCTGTTGATAAAGCAGCCTGACACGGTCGATGTTCGAGCCGAATTTCCCGGCCCGCGCCGTCAAAGCGGCCCGCTCCTGTGCAAGCGCGTTTACGAAGGAAAAGATGTTCGGATATTTCGACCGCAGATCGCTTGCCGACATTCCGTAAAGTGCAACGATCTCTTCTGCCGTGTCGAAATCGTCGTTTTCGGCAATCGAGGCTGCAAAAGCTTCTTCCGCCGAACGCCGCTCCCTGCCTTCAAAGGATTTGAAGATGTTATCGGCCGCTGTAAACTTCTGATCGGCAGGCAGTTCGGCAAACATCCGCAGGAAGAACTCGATCATCTCGCGTTCGTAAACCGGCTCACGGTCTTTGTATGCAGTTTGAATCTCCGCGATCTTTGCCGCTCTCTCGGCCTGTGCCAAAGTTTTGCCCTGCTGAACAGTTGTAATTGCGTCGTAAACCTGTTTTAGAACCGGCGTCAGCCCGGGGTTTGGCAGCCTGCTCACGATCACATCGCGGCGCGAATCAGCGTTCGATTCCTCGGAAAGCTGCTTCAATTGTGCAAGCACATCGCCGTAGCGTCGCTGGCGGTCGGGGTTTGCGTTGATCCACGTCGCAAATTGAGCTTCCTCGGCACGGCGTTTATTGACGACATCGGCGTTTCGAAGCTTTTCGGCACCGCCTTTAAAAACCTTTCTGGAGTTATCGAAACTGGCGATATCGGATTGGAATTTAATCCGCTTTTCCTCGTCGGTTTCGCCGATTTGACGAAGAGCGGCACTCCGGGCGTCGAGATATGAGGCGAGAAAAGGGAAGTTGGCGTCGCGTGCATATTCTATCGACTGGCTCTCGCGGTAGCGCGACGTGCCGCCCGGATAACCCAGAACGAATACAAAATCGTCAGTCTTTATGCCGCCGATATTCATCGTCAAAAATTTTTTTGGCTTATAGGGAACATTGTTCGGCGAATACTCGGCGGAAGTTCCGTCCGGAGCCGAATAAGCCCGCAGGAACGTGAAATCTCCGGTGTGCCGCGTCCATTCAAAATTGTCCGGGTCGCCGCCAAAAACGCCGATATTTCTCGGCGGAGCATACACGACGCGAATGTCTTTGATCTGCATCGTCTGATAAAGATAATGATAAAAACCGTTGTTCAGCGACTGAATACGGATGATCGAGCCTGCCGGAGCCTTTGCCTGCTCGGCGGCCTGCAAATCTTCCGTGTTCTTTTTGATCGCAGCCGAATATGCATCCGCCGTCAGGCTTTCCGTCCCTTTTCGCACCTGAGCGGTTACGTTCTCGACACGCTGCGTAACAAAAACAGAATAGCCTTTTGCCGAAATTTCACCTGCACGGTTGTCGGCTTTAAAACCCGTTTCAACCAAATCCTTGCCTGGAGCCGAAGCGGAAACCAGAGCGTCGAATCCGCAGTGATGGTTGGTCAATATAAGGCCATCGGGCGATACGAATTCCGACGTGCACCCGACACTCAAGCGTACGACCGCATCGGTCAAACCGCCGCCTGCCGGATTATAGATCTCTTCGGGCCTGATCTTCAGTCCTTTTTTCCTTAGATTAAGGTTGTCGATCTGATCGGGCGTGAACATGCCTTCCTCGACAACCGCCAGCCCAAAAGACACCGACGAAAGCATCACCGCAAACGTCAGGACAAGTGAAAGAAATACATTTTTCCTTGAATTCATTGTTAAATTTCCTTTATTTAAATAATATGGCGCAAAACTTTATATTATAACCGAAACGCAGCAAAAAAGCCGTATCTACGATTAAAAAACGAAGTAATTTGTTGTATCGAAAAATCCTGACTTGTTCAAAATTCTCAAAAAAGAAGCGGGTGCAAAGCAACCCTTCCTGATTGTAAATGGTTAACATGAATTTTTCTGACTTAACCTGATTATAATCAAGTTAAGAGGGAAAAAATCAAGCCAAACAATTCACAGTCTGGAAGGGATGCTTTGCACCCGCTCCTAAAAGTGGGTCATTAACCTGCAATCTTTTTCAATTCCGTCAACTCCGGCGGAAGCAGGCGGCGTGGGTTTATGGGTTTGTCGTTTAAGCGAAGCTCGTAATGTAGATGCGGGCCGGTCGAGCGGCCGGTTGAGCCGACGAAGCCCATGGCCCGTCCGCGTGTCAGCGAATCGCCGACTGCAACTTCGATCTTCGATAGGTGGCCGTAACGCGTTATCAGGCCGTTGCCGTGGTCGATCTCGATCATCTGGCCATAGCCGCCTTTCCAGCCGGCTTCGGTAACGACGCCGCCTGCGGGTGCAATTACGACATCTCCGCGTTCGCCGTCGATGTCCATTCCGGCATGAAACTCGTAGTTGCGGCCGCCGAACGGGTTGCGGCGAAAGCCGAATTCATTATTGATCTTGCCCATATGCGCCCAAATCACGGGGAGAAATGCAGGGTTTCCGGTTGTTTGGATAACGCGAATCTGTCGTTCCAGCTCGGCGTCCTCTAAATCCGACTGTCCGGGCAGAAACGGGCCGCCGCTGTTGATAGAGAGATTGTCGGAAGGGCGGGAATAATCAAGAGAGGCCGGAGTCGTGAGGACAGAGGCGTGAGCAGGAACTCCGGCTCTCGACTCTCTACTCTCTACTCCCGGACTCACTTCCGAATGTGCTGAAATTGTATAATTAAAAACTCCGAAAACTCCGACTCCAAGTGTCGATAATCCAAAAAATACAGCTAAACTAAATAAACTATTCTTGAGCAGCTTCTTTGAAATTTCCACCCTGCGAAAATAAATTTTTGATTTTGATGAATGCGATAAAAGAAATGTATAAAACTTGTCGTTACTTTGCATTATGCTTTTAAGCTCCTTTCAATGATTACGTACCTGAAAGCAATGCTTTCCGGCACACGGAATCACGCAAGAATAGCCGCGAGCGACTAACGCGAAACCTGAAATGTTGATTGATTAAAAATAATAAACGTTCTTTGCCAAGGGGAACTATGACCAAAATTTTTGAAGCGAATTAATTTTGGTAAATTTGATTATAAGCGATGGCAGCAGATGAGTCAAGAGTCAAGAGTTATGAGTTATGAGTTATGAGTTAGAGTCGGAATTCCTGCTCACGACTCTCCACTCTCGACTCTACTCATTTTTTCGCCGTGTTTCCCGAAATCCGCGCAATATCATAAGGCCGATACCGACGATCAATGCGATAAATACCAGCACGATCAGGAGTTTTATCGCTCCCGTCAGAAAAGCTACAAACGCGATGATAGTTTTAAGAAACGTTAAGATCAATGCGATAAGTGCCAAAACGCTTCCCCATTTTCCTGCGGCTTTCAACCAGATAGGCATAATAATTCTCCTTAAGCCGGAGCACGGGCATCCTGCCCGAATGAACGCAAAAGCGTTCAAATGCTCCATTATTCTAATCTCGAAACGGGCAGGATGCCCGTGCTCCAATTCTAACGGTTTCTCCAACCGCCGGCCCGTGATCCACGCGAATATTCCGTCTGCTCTTCACTGTCCTCGTGCCGAAACTCGCTCAACGCTCCTGAAAAACGCGACGCAGGCCTTGCACTGTCGAAATCCGCCCATTTGCCCTCTTCAGTTTTTGGCTTAAATATATAACCCCGCAGGATGTAAATGCCCAGGCCGATCAGCATTGCCGGCAGAAACCCGCGCATCAATCCCCGCACATTAAAAACCGTCTGAAGTAGAAATCCGGCGCCAAGTACGGTTAGAACTATTCCCCACAGCTTCGGGTTGCCCGAAAAACGCTTTACAAATATGTCCTCGGCCATGTCCGGCGTTAAACCCGAGCGGATCATCTGCGCCGTCCGCCAAGCGTCTAGAGCCGCAAACAGCCACATTCCCATAAATCCGAGAACGAAAATTAAGGTTCCGCCCGTCAATATGGCCATCTGGAAAAGCCCGACGAAAACGCCGAAATAAACTAAGGCCTTGATCGTCTGGCCGTTATACGCTGCCCCTAAACCCGGGCAAATAAACGACAGAACTGTTGCGACAATGGGCGAAGTCCGTTTCTTTACAAACGGCACATACGACGCCTGATTCTGCCGGCGCAGCAGGTCGACGCCCAAAACGATGCAGTCCTGACAAAAAGGAAAGCCCTTTATTCGGTGATCGCATGCCGGGCAAAGCGGTTTTCCGCACCCGTTGCACTGGACAACTGCTACATTCTGGCTGTGATATGCACAATTCATCAGTTAATTACCACCTTCATGATCGACGTAAGTCGTGCCCGTTACCGGTTCTCCCGTTTGCGGTCCATCAGCCGGATTTCCGCTCCATGCATCCGCACCCTGTTTGTACGTCTGCTCGGCGAGTGCGTAACTCTTCATATAAACATCCGTCAACGAGCCGTCCGCCGAAACCGTCTGGCTGAATACGAGAAACGCAACCAGCGACATCATTGCCATCGGAGAAAGCTGCGGCACCGAGATCGGAAACTGAAGCCCGCGAAGCCATTCGCCAAATTGCGACGCTCTCGACGCTTTTACAGCGGCTGCCCGGACAGTGCCTATGGTTTCGCTCAAAATTCTCTCGTGCAACCCGTAAGGCAGCGGCAATTCGTCCAGCTTATAGGTAATGCATGCGGCAAGCGACCTGACGACTTCGCCCGGAAGATCGGTGCAGCTTTCGCAAAGAACGGCATGGCGTTCCCAGCGGTGAAACACCTGTGCCGGGAGAAATCCGTCAAGATAATCGGTCAAATGCTCTTCAAAATCGATGCAGGCCATCGCGGTCTGGGGCATTGTCTTGGCGAGTATCCGGGCTTCGAGCCGCGTTACGGGCAATTTCGGCTCGGCGATCTCGCGGCAAACCGCCAGCGAAGCCTTGACCTCGTTCAAAAGCGAATGACAGAGCGGGCAGCCCAAGGCGTGCTCGGCAACGGCTTTGAAAATTCCGCGATCCAGCGTCTTGTCCAGATAATCGGTCAAGAGCTCTTCGAAACGGGAACAGTTTATTAAATTTTCCTTTTGATACGACATATAACCTGATAAACCCCTTGAAATAGGACGCTCGCGTCGAAAATATTTGCGTTCTGATGTAATGCCGGCAGGAAGCCATCAGTACAGCCGCCGAGACGGCAGCTTTACGCTAAATCGTCAAAACTCTCATTCTCCTCAAAATCTTTGCCAACTCGATTCTCCCGCGGTTGATTCGCGATTTCACGGTGCCTTCCGGTATCTGCAAAACTTCCACGATCTCCTGATACGTCATCTCTTCGATGTCCCGCAGAATAACGCAGGTTTTCAAATCCGACGGCAGTTTATCAATTCCTTCCTGCACCTGAGCGGCAACCTCCCGGCGTTCAAGGTCTTTTTGAGCGGAAGTCCCGACGGCCCGCAGGTGGTACTGATGGTCGTCAACAGCGTCGGCCATCGAATTCTGCGGATTGCGAAGGCGATGCCGGTAGTCGTCGATTATCAAATTTCTCGCCAGCCGCATTAGCCAATTTGCCAAATCGCCCTGTTTCGAATCGTACTGGGCGAGCGTCCGGTAAATGCGAATAAAAACTTCCTGCGTCAGATCCTCGGCCGCATCGACGCTCGATGTAAAGCGGTATGCGAGATTAAATATCCGCCGCGAAAAACCCGACACGATCTCTTCCCAGGCCACGCCGTCGCCTGCACGCGCCCGCCGCACGAGTTCCGCACCATTATTCTCCACCGCCGCTTTTAGTGCTTCCAATGCCAATCTCTCCAACAGCAATTGCCCTTTATCGAAAAGCAACAAAGCAATAAAGCCCGCCTTGTTAATGCACTTTTACGATAGGCAAATCCGAAAAGTTCCAACAAAAAGGATATAAAGATTCGTAGCGAAAGGCGAGTGTCAAACTTCGATGCAGGGACCGGAGCGCAAGCGTTCCCGCTTGCGACGAGGCTTTGCGTCCGTCCTTATTTGCCGTTCGCACTGCGTGCTCATTTGCAAGCGGGACGCTTGCGTTCCAGTCGTGTCAGACATTCGCGTTTTCGCACTGAATAAAGTATCTTTTTCTATTTGCCGTGCGTAATAGAACTATAAAGCGGGCGAGTCGCCATTCATAATCACGGTATATTAATCATTTGCGAAAGTACATAAAATTCATCCTTCTATTCCTGTTCACCGCATTTATTTTTTGGTTTTTCGGACGAAATCTAGATTTGCGGCAGGTAAGCCAAAGCCTTAGGCAGGCAGACGCGTACTATCTTGTAACGGCTGTGCTAATAATATGTCTGGGTTATCTTTTTCGGGCAATCCGTTGGAAGGTTTTGCTCGAGCCGATAACGCAGTCCAGCTTAAAAGAGCTTTTTGCGACAACTACCGTCGGTTTTGCGGCGATCTTTCTGATCGGGCGGGCGGGTGAGATCGTGCGGCCGATGTGGCTGCCAATGCGCGATCCGCGTGTGCGCCCGTCGGCGGCACTGGTTACGCTTGGCCTCGAACGCATTTTCGACCTCGCGGCACTGGCATGTTTTTTCGCTGTAAATCTTTTATGGTTCACACCGCCGGCCGGCCGCGAAAAAGACTTTGAATATGTCGAGTGGGCCGGAATACTGATGCTTTTGGCAGTCGTATTCGGGTTCGTTGTTCTGATAATTTATCAGCGAATCTCGACGCGTGTCATTGCCTGGGCCGGGCGGATCACTGATCGGAAATTCATACCGAAGCGGATTCAGCGGATCTTTTTGAGTATTCTGGAACAGCTTGCTTCGGCGCTGGGAATACTACGAGACTGGCGCGAATTCCTGTCGATCGTTTTTTGGTCATTCCTGCTTTGGCTTGCGATCGCGGTGCCGACATGGCTTGTCCTGCTGGCTTTCAATATTCCGGTTACATTCAGCGATTCATTATTTATAATGGGCTTCGCAGTTGTCAGCTCCGTCGTTCCGACACCGGGCGGAGCCGCCGGGGCGTTTCACACGGCAACCGCCGCCAGTCTGATCTTTCTCAAGAACGACATAAAATATGAAGATGCGGCCGCCGTCTCAATTGCCATGCATCTCGTCTATTTCGCTCCGGCACTCGTTTTCGGCTTATATTATTTCTTTCACGGTGATATAAGTATTCAGCGGTTTCGGAGCCTGTTGTCCAGCGAAAACGCGGTCGAGGAAATGGACGAAAATAATGGACAATTAAAAATGGAAAATGGAAAATGACCAATTCCAACTATACTGACAACTGACTACAGACCACTGACAACTGCTCATGCGCTGCCCATATTGTGCCCATATAGAAGATAAGGTCGTGGATTCGCGTGAGGCGAAGGACGGCGATTCGATACGACGCAGGCGCGAATGTCTTGGCTGCGGACGGCGTTTTACGTCTTATGAACGCATCGACGAAATCCCTTATATGGTCGTCAAAAAAGACGGCAAGCGGGAATCTTTTGACCGTAGTAAAATCCTCAACGGTCTGTTGCGGGCAAGCGAAAAACGGCCGATTTCCGTCAGCCAGCTCGAATCGATCGTTGACGAAGTAGAGAAACAGGTGCAGGATTCGCTCGACCGCGAGGTGGCGACAACCGAGATCGGAAAGATAATAATGCGTCGTCTCAAATCTCTGGACAAAGTCGCATATGTACGTTTCGCTTCAGTCTATCTTGAGTTCGAAGATGTGTCAGCTTTTATGACTGAACTGAAATATTTGGTGCGATCACGAGATCGAACCGATTCTGCTGCGGCGAAAAAGAAAAAAAAGAAATAAACGTAGACTGGAGCGCAAGCGTCCCGCTTGCATAAGCGTCGTTTCGAAGCGAAAAGCCGTAAGCAATTAGAGTTGCTGTTGCAAGCGCGAAGCTTGCGCTCCAGTCTTTGCCCTTTTTCCTGATTTTTTCTAACATAAAAGGTTATGGCTGAAATTGAAGATTATACCATCGGGCTTGCTGACGGCGATGTTGTCGAGCCGATGATGCAGATCCCTTCGGAGCTCCCCGCCCTGCCTTTGCGTGATATTGTCATCTATCCTTTTATGATCGTTCCGCTGTTTGTGTCGCGGGACAAATCTATCAAAGCCGTCGAAGAAGCCTTGAAAGGCAACCGCATGATCGTGCTTGTTTCACAGAAGGATGTGAACAAGGAAGATCCCGGCCAGGAAGACCTTTATAATACCGGAACGGTTGCGATAATAATGCGTATGTTGAAGCTGCCCGACGGCCGTATTCGCATTTTGATCCAGGGACTTTCGCGGACAGTGATTGATTCAGTAACTTCTGTAGGAGATTACGTAAAAGTAAAAATTACGCCCATCTCCGAACCGCTGGCGCCGGAAGGCTCGCTCGAAGTCGAGGCTTTGGTGCGCAATGTGCGAGGTTCGATGGAACGCTCCGCCAGCCTGGGCAAAAATATTTCACCGGAAGTCCTGGCGATCATCGCAAACCTCGACGATTCGGGCAGATTGGCCGATCTGGCAGCGTCCAATCTCGAATTAAAGGTTGAAGACGCGCAAAGCGTTCTGGATATTTCCGAGCCTGTACTGCGGCTCCGTAAGGTCAACGATCTTTTGAGCAAGGAAATCGACGTACTCACCGTCCAACAGGAGATCAACACACAGGCCCGCGCCGATATCGACCGTTCGCAGCGTGAATATTTCCTTCGGCAGCAGTTGAAGGCGATACAAGGCGAATTGGGGGACGGCAACGAGCTTTATGAAGAGATCGAGACTTACCGCAATAAGATTCTAAAGGTCAAAATGCCCGAGAATGCGGAGGAAGAATCGCTCCGGCAGCTTAAAAAACTCGAGCGGATGCATCCCGATACAGCCGAGACGGCAACATTGCGGAATTGGCTCGATATTATGACCGAGCTGCCTTGGTCGATCACTTCAAAAGACAATTTGAATCTGAAAAAAGCTGAGAAGATTTTGAATGACGATCATTACGGCCTGGAGCGCGTAAAGGAAAGAATTATCGAAGCGCTCGCTGTGCGTAAATTGATGGAAAAACCGAAAGGCTCGATCCTTTGTCTCGTCGGCCCGCCGGGAGTCGGTAAGACATCGCTGGGACGCTCGGTAGCCCGCGCGTTGAACCGCAAATTTATGCGGCTGTCGCTCGGCGGTCTGCACGACGAAGCAGAGATACGCGGCCACCGGCGAACTTATGTCGGCGCGATGCCGGGAAGAATATTGCAGGCGATCCAGCAGGCGGGGACAAATAATCCTTTGATTATGCTCGACGAGATCGACAAGGTCGGCGCCGATTTTCGCGGCGATCCGAGCTCGGCGTTATTGGAAGTTCTCGATCCCGAACAAAATTCCAGCTTCCGCGACAATTATCTCGGCGTAACATTCGATCTTTCAAACGTTATGTTTATGACGACCGCGAACGTGCTCGACACGATCCAGCCCGCACTGCGCGACCGCATGGAGATCATTTTTCTTTCGGGTTACACCGAAGAAGAAAAATTTGAGATCGCAAAACGCCACTTGATCCCGAAACAAATCGCGGAAAACGGGCTGGAAAAAGATGACGTAAAATTTGACCGGAAAG
>JACDAY010000095.1 GCA_013695195.1 Blastocatellia bacterium
CCGTAAAGGTTTTCGGCATAGTACTGGCGGCTTTCGGAGTTGTATTACTGATCGATCCCCGCAATGCCTCATTTTCATCCGAAACGACCCTGGGCGATCTAATGATCGTACTCAACTCACTCTCATACGGTATTTACGTGGCAAGCTCGAAGGATGTTTTGACTCGGAACGGCGCGGTCAAGTCTATAACCTGGATATTCGTATTCGCGAGCGTTGTCTGCGTTCCGCTTGGGCTTTATTCGATGTCGGGCGTTGAAACCGCGTTGATCGCGCCCGCGATCTGGCTGCTGATTTTGTATATCGCAATTATTGCGACGGCTCTTCCCTATCTATTTAACGCCTGGGCCCTCGCGCGGGTAAATCCTTCCACCGTGGCGGTTTACATCTATCTTCAACCCGTGATCGGGTTCCTTTTGGCCGTGGCTCTTCTGGGTGAAACTGTCGGTCTAAATTTCACCGCCGCTGCGCTGCTTATTTTCGCCGGAGTTTATTTGGTGACAAAAAAATCAGGCCCGGGCCGAACCTGACATTTGCATTTGCAGTATTTTTAGCGTTTAATTCCCAAAAAGTATGGCTACGCACATAACCCAAATCGATGACTTGGATCGGGGAACGATTCTTCGGGTGAAAGGCGAGATGCTGCTTGAGGACGCGTTGCTGTTGGAACGAATTGCGGCAGACGTACATTCCGAACAGGGTGCGGACGTGACGATCGATCTCGCCGAGCTTGACTTTCTGGACAGCGATTCTGCACAGATATTAAAACGCCTCAAAGATCTTCAAGGCTATAACGTCATCGGCATGGAGATTTTTTTGCAAAGCGCCGTAAACAATGCCGAAAAAACGCCCGGTAACATTACCTGACTTTTCGTAAAAAACCATTTACATTGTTATCAATGAAGACGCACGAAATAGCTGAGTTTCTGACCGGAGAGTTGTTTGGAAACGGCGATATCGAAATTTCGGGAATTGCCAACCTTGAAAAAGCTTCGTTAGGCGATATAGCGTTTATCGAGAAGTCTGTAAATTTCCCGGCGACGAAGGCCTCGTGCCTAATCGTTCCAAAAGACATCGCGAGGTTACGGGCGGAAACACGACCGGTAGAGAGTGTGTCTGTTATCGCCGTAGACAATCCTAAGTTGGCCTTTGCCCTGATCGCGGCAAAACTCCATCCTTTCGAAATCCGATACGGCCACTATCATCCGACCGCAGTTTATCCGGATACCGATGATATTCAAGCTGGTTATATCGGAGCTTTCGTCTCGATCGGTGAAAACACACAAATCGGCGAAGGCTGCCAAATCCATGATGGAGTTCGCATCGGAAAGAATGTAGTAATCCGTAAATTTACAATTATCCATCCAAATTGTGTGATTTACGACAATGTCGAAATTGGGAACGGCTGTATAATTCACGCCGGCACCGTTATAGGAGCGGACGGTTTTGGCTACGTCCGCGACGCTGAAAAATACGTAAAATTTCCGCAGATCGGCACTGTCGTGATAGAGGATGATGTGGAGATCGGTGCCAACTCCTGCGTGGATCGAGGAGCGTTGGGCGAAACCCGCATTGGACAAGGCACGAAAATCGATAATCTCGTTCAGGTCGGGCACAACGTACACATTGGCAAACGCTGTGTCATCGCAGCCCAGACCGGCATCTCCGGCAGCGTCGTGATCGAAGACGACTGTGTTATCGGCGGGCAGGTCGGTTTTGGCGATCATGTCCGTGTTTTGAGCGGCGCGGTTATCGGTTCGCAAGCCGGTGTTTTGCCAGGAAAAATCGTCCGTCCCGGCGTTTGGTGGGGCACGCCGATCCAGCCTCTAGACGAGTTCAAACGGCAAAATGCCCATGTCAAAGGAATCGCCCGTCTGAAAGAAGAGGTCAGGGAAATAAAGAAGAAAATCCAGTCTATTTCTGCTAAAGACCCGGCAAACGGACCTGATTTATAATTTTTTCAAACGCCGTTTGGAATAATTTCAGTTTTCCAATATACTCTGCTCGAATTACACATCACTTACGAGCAAACGGGTTTGTTCCGAGACTTTATCAGTCCCGGACAAGAGCAATTTGTTTTATCAACTTCGCTTAACTAAGGAGAACTAAATATGAATCGAAACACTCTGGCCTTCATTGCTGTCGGCATTGCTTTCTCGGCTTGCGAGATGCCGGCAACACAGTCAAATAATTCTACCGCCAGCACGGCAGTAAATTCGTCAAATACAGTCAAAACGGACGGCCCGAAGATGGCGCCTCCAACCGATCTGCAGGCCCTCGCCGCCAAAATCGTTACACAAAGCGCCGGCGTCAAAGAGGGCGAAGTCGTCCTGGTTAATGGCGGCGTCCGTGATCTCGAGCTACTCGAAAATATAGTAACCGAAGTCCGAAAGGCCGGCGGCGAACCGCTTCTGACTATCGGCACTGAGCGTATAGCGAAAAAATCATATACGGACGTGTCAGAAAAATACGACTCAAAAGAGGAAAAACTCGGGATGGCATTCGCGAAGATCGTTAACGTTTCGATCAATGTGGACAGCGGCGAGACCGAAGCTTTACTCGCCGATATTCCGCCCGCGCGGCTCGCTGCCCGTGCAAAAGCCGGAGAGCCGGTGGCTAAAGAGTTTATTGCAAACAAAGTTCGCAGCGTCAGCGTCGGCAACGGACTTTATCCGACCGAATGGCGCGCCAAGCGTTTCGAGATGCCGATCGACACATTTAGCAAGCTCTTTTGGGAAGGCGTGAACATCGATTACACAAGTCTTCAGGCGACCGGCGAAAAGGCGCGCGCAGCTTTGACCGGAAAGGAAATCGAGATCACGCATCCAAACGGCACTAACTTAAAGGTCGCCATCGAGAGCAAACCCGCATATATCAGCGACGGCGTCATCTCGGCAGACGATATAGCGAAGGGCAACTTCGAAGTCTTTCTTCCTGCCGGTGAAGCGGCTGTTATCACGGCTGCAAATTCCGGCACGGGTAAATTCGTGGTCGAGCGCGAGTATTTCAACGGCAAGGAGATAAGAAATCTGACATATAACTTTGAAAACGGAAAGCTGACGTCGATGACTGGCGAGGGCGAAGGCTTTGCGGCAATGAAAGCCGATTATGATGCACGCGGAGCGGGAAAAGAACTCCTCGGCTTCGTCGATCTCGGCATCAATCCGAGTTACACACTTGCGCCGAACAGCAAATACGGCAATTGGGTTTCGGCGGGAATGGTCTCGATAGGCACCGGCGGAAACGCCTGGGCAGGCGGCACGAACACCACCGGAGGCGGAGTCGTAGGGCAGCTTCCCGGCGCCACCGTCAAGATAGACGGTAGAACAATAGTCGAAAACGGCGTTCTCAAACTGTAAGTCGGGATCAGTTGATTAAATGGACGGCAGCTTTACGTTGCCGCCCAACGCAATACCGCTAACGTAGAGGATAAGGCGACTAACGAAGCTAACAAACGTAGCAGAGGCCATGGTTCCGCGAGTTATCGCGAGACGTGAAACAGAGGCAAGGTTATCTGTAACGCCTTGAAATTTGAGAAGTCTTACATGACCGTATGGCGCGGAAATTGTTTTCGAACTGACGCTTTAATTCGACACGCGCCGCCAAACTTAGCAATTACAAACAGGAGACAAAACTATGAAGAACTTACTTTTGATTATCGTGGTTGCAATCGGCGTATCATCCGTCGCTTTCGGTCAAACAAAAATGTCGAAAGATTCAAAGGTCGAAGCACAGATTATCGCACTGGAAAAAGCGGGCTGGGTAGCGTGGAAAAATAAAGACAGTGCCTTCTATCAAACAAATCTTGCGGAGGACGCTTTGAACGTCAATTCCGAAGGCGTATCAAACAAATCGCAAATCATTAAATCCCTTGCCGATTGCGAAATCAAAAGTTTTTCGCTGGACAATTTCAAGTTTTTAATGCTTGACAAGAACTCGGCTCTGATAACTTTTACGGGAATGCAAGATGGTGTGTGCAGCGGGAAAACGATTCCGGCGACCGTTCGCGCATCATCTGTTTACGTGAAACGCGGCGGAAAATGGCTTAATGCTCTTTACACGGAAATTTCCGCTCAAGGGACGACCGTTTCCGTCAATCAATCCGGCGGCAGCGCGGAGCAGGCGATTCGACAAACTATGACGGAACTATTTAACGCCCTGAACCGTGGCGACGCGGACGCGGCGGGGCGAATTTATACAGACGATTACCAAATCGTGATGGAGAATGGTAAGACGGTGACAAAAGCCGAGCGGCTCGAAGCGATGAGATCCGGTGCGCTCAAATTTCAATCGGTCGCCTTCGACAATCTGCGGATTCGTCAATATGGCAACGCGGCGGTCGCAACTTTCCAAAACACGGGCAAAAGCAATGCGTTGGGCAGCGAGCAGGAAGTCAATAGTGTGGGGACCGTGACGCTAATCAATAACGGCGGACGCTGGCAGGTTGCCTCAGCGCATTTGACTAAACCTTCCGCGAACTAAACGTCAAATAATCGCTAAATTTATCAACCCGTCCGCGAATAAACATTAAAGAAACACCGAATTTTTCGGGCGTAACAAAATGTTGCTTCGCGGACAATTCAAAAAAGGAGAACAAAAAAAATGAACGAACAAGAAAACACAAAAATCGTGCAACAGGCGTACGAAAATTTCAAAAATGGAGACATTACGGCATTGCTCGATTTATATTCGGATGACATTGATTGGCGTCTTCCTGAAATCGAAAATATGCCGTGGTTTGGAAGTCGCAAAGGACGCGAAGAGACGGCGGAATTCATTCAATCGCTGGCTGAAGCCCAAGACGTGCTGACGTTCAACCCGCGAGAGTTCATCGCGCAAGGCGATAAGGTCGTGGCTTTGGGAGATTATTCGTGGCGCGTTAAAGTTACCGGCAGAGAATTCGGCGGGGATTGGGCACACGTCTGGACAGTCAAGAACGGCAAACTTGCCGGTTTCCAAGAATACGCGGACACAGCCGCTGCTTCAAAAGCGCATCAGAAAGCCGCTGGTGCTTAACAGCGAAAGCCGTCGCAAAAACTCGCCCCGCCGCCGAAGAAGTCATTGGACGTGAGGGCGAAACAGCGGCTTTCTTATCACGTTGTCCGTTAAACTTTGGCGGGCTTGGTGGCGGTTTCGCCCCACGTCAATTCAATCGTTATGCGCACTTGGTGGCGAGGTGACTGAGGAACCGGGCAACCCTTGAGCGTACCAGGCAGATTCTGGATGTTGGCGCGGCAAAAGATCAAGATAAAGGTTTATTAAACTTTTGGGAGATAAATCATGAAAAAAGTGATGTATTTTTCTTTGATGGCGATTGTGGCCGTCACATTTTCAGCCTGCGGCGCACCTGCCGACAACAAACCGGCGAATACCGTCAACGCCAACGCCGCGAAACCGGTGGCTGCTGCTCCGACAGCGGACACACTCTTGGCTTTAGATAAGCAGGCGAACGAAGCCTATTTCAAGGGCGATTCGAAATTCTTCGAGGGATTCTTGGGCGACAAGTTCGTGATGTACGATCAAGGCCAGCGCACGGACAAGGCGACCGCTGTCAAAATGATCGGCGGCGTCAAGTGCGACATCAAGGAAGGCTGGAAGCTCGAAGATCCGCAAGTGGCAAAGATCGACGCCGATACCTACGTACTAAGCTACAAGGGTACGTTTGACGGCACATGCACGATGGACGGCAAGACGGAGAAACAGCCAAGCCCGATCCGAGCGGCGACCGTTTTGGTTCGCAATGGTGACAAGTGGCAGGCTGCTTTCCACGGCGAGAATTTGATCATCGACCCGAAGAATCCGCCTAAGGCTCCGCCAGCGCCACCGAAACCGGCCGACAAGAAGGACGACAAGGCCGCGACAGACGCCAAACCGGCCGCTCCCGCCTCCGACCCGATCACCGACGCCATGATGGCGGCGGAAAGATCCGCCTGGGAAGCGTGGAAGAATAAAGACGCCAAAAAGATCGAAGACCTGACGGCCAAGGAAATTACATTCGTCAATATATTCGGCACCTATTTCGCAAACAAGGCCGACGTGTTAAAGGACTGGACGGGAGCAACATGCGACGTCACGAGCTTTACACTGACGGATGGTGTCGGAACCGCAATTTCGCCAACGGTCGGCATTCTGACATTAACAGGCTCGGTTAACGGCACCTGCGGCGGCAAGGACATCAGCGGACAAAAGATCTATGGCACCTCCGTCT
This sequence comes from Blastocatellia bacterium, assembly GCA_013695195.1. GTDB lineage: Bacteria > Acidobacteriota > Blastocatellia > Pyrinomonadales > Pyrinomonadaceae > OLB17. Next base: position 6,206 of record JACDAY010000095.1, read on the forward strand.
ATGTAAAGGATGGCGACGCTTGGAAGTGGGCGTTCGGCTTTAATTCGCCCTCGTAATTTCGACTGCTCTTATCGGATCAGTGAAAGGAAAGAACAAATGCTGCGGTTCTGACGTAAAGTGCGGCCTAATTCAGGCGTTGGGCGGCTATCGGTTATACGGATGTCCCAATAGATAACACGCTTTTCAAGGATCCTTATTATTCAGTCATAGGAGAAGAAAAGATGAATCAGAAAACTGCATCTAGAAAAAGATTGGACGGAAAAGTTGCCGTCATCACCGGAGCGACGGGCGGAATCGGCGAGGCGACGGCGAAACGGTTTCTCGAAGAAGGCGCGAGCGTTATGCTCGTCGGGCGTTCGGCGGAAAAGCTGAAAGAAACACGCGTACGTCTTGCCGAATATCAAAATGTCGCGGAGTTTGTTGCTGATGCCGCCGATGAAGCGGCGACGGGGGCGGCAGTCGCGGCGA
>JACDAY010000108.1 GCA_013695195.1 Blastocatellia bacterium
ATCGCTGATATGAAAACTTTTGAATTCCTCATAATGTTGGAAAAAGAACTGATAATTATTTCGAAACTCCGTGCAAAATGATCTCCGCGAAATTTTTCGCCGCTTCTTCATTCGAAATATCCAACAAACGGCGTTTCTTGTCCCACAAAATATTATTCAGAGAGTGATGTATCATCATTCCCAGAAATGCCCGCACGACAATACGGGGATTTATTTCTCGCATTGCCCCGTCTTTCTGACGTCCTTCTATGTAATTTCCTATGAATTCATATAGACGGGCAACGAATTCATTAAAAAACCGATCGGCAAGTTCGTGTTCTTCCAAAGCCGAATAAAACAAAAGACGCATAAAGTTTTCGTCCGCCTGTTGCTTGGTTAGAGCGTTCAGCGCGATGTTGAAAAACACTTTGAAGTCGTCTTTTTGTTTTATGGCTTCCTGCAGAACGGGATTTTCATCCCAGGGAAACCTTACTCCGTCGTGGCAGGCTTTATTATCCAAAATCGCGCCGTAAAGCTCGCTCTTTGTTGAAAAATGACGAAACACCATGGCCTCAGAAACGCCTGCGGCACGGGCAATCTCTTTGGTCGTCGTTCCGCTGAAACCGCGTTGGGAAAACAAACTTACAGCCGTCAGCAAGATCTGTTCGCGGCGTTTATCACCCGTCATCTTTCCGACGTGCTCACAATTAAAAAAATCTTTTATCAATCGAATCTCCTGATGTGCATTATAAGTAAGTGCTTACTTACTACTCGTTTTTGTTAGGTTCTCACTTCGATAAACGGCTGTCAAGGCTTTTAGAAAGATTTAACACGATCTTTTCTAACCGTTTATTTTGAACGCCCATATATCCTTAACTTCTAACGCGAAACATGCGTTAAAAAAATTCGTGCGCGCCAAAATTAACGAACTTTTATTGTCACAATTCGTTTCTCTTTTAAAGGTAGGGTATTATTGAAGGAATCGTGAAACTTAGAAATGCAGGCGGCAGGCAGGTCGAATTCAGTATTAAAGGAGCAATCAAAAATGTCAGAATTTGAAACGGAAGTAAAAAAAGCGGAAAAAGAATTGCAACAAAGCCTCGTTCCGGTTAACTCAATCGAGGGCGATGAGAGTAAATCATTTCTCGATGATGAATTTTTAGGAGATTTAAAGATGCAGGCGCAGGAATACGGTCAGAAAATACAGGACGCAGCAGGCAAGGCGAGAGAGTTTGCCGGCGAAAAATTTGCCCAGGCAGGTGATAAGTTTAAGGAATTGCAGAACAAGGATCCGAAGGAATTGGTCGAAGATGCAAAGGAGTTCGCCCGGCAAAAACCCGGCCAAACGATTCTTATTTCAGCGGTGGTTGGACTCGTCGTTGGATTGATCCTGCGAAGAAAATAAAAGTCCGCGTAAAAATAGAAAAAGGCGGCTCAATATTGAGCTGCCTTTTTTGTATTAAAGTTTGCAGAAACTATTCCTGCGCGTGGATCAATCTACGCGTCCGATCGCCAAAAAGAACGTCGATCTTTTGAAGCTCGATTACGGCGGTTACTTCGCCCTGTCCGAAATGCGAATGCATCATTGCCTGGCCTTTGCGATATTTGCGCGTCCGGTCATACGGCGAGGCCGTTTTCGACTTTCCCATTGCCACCGAGGTTTTTACGCCGCGGTTAAATGTGCTGGATGTCGCGCAAACTTCGCAAACCGCACAGGTAATTTTACCCTGTTTGGTCGCCGTTTGGATCAAATGATTTTGTTCGACATCGCATGCCGAACACATCATATTTATTGAATCTCCGATAACGTACTTTTCTACTTTCGTAACCATAAATTTTATTTTCCTCGTTTATCTGCCGCGCCTTGGCCTAAATGAGCGAAAACTCTTTTTCGACGGCGAGACTTTATTTACCGGTGCATGCATTGATGTCAGCACGCCCCCGAAATCCGGCAGCAGCACACGCTCGACCGCTTGGCCCGTCAATTTCTCGATCGCCCGCATAGAATGTTCTTCAGCAGTTGTAAAGAGAGTGATCGCGCGACCCTTATTTCCCGCCCGGCCTGTCCGGCCGATACGGTGCACATAGTCCTCAGGCGCTTCCGGTATATCATAGTTTATCACATGTGATACGGAATCTATATCGATGCCGCGAGCCGCAACGTCCGTTGCGACCAAAACCCGTGTTTTACCGGTCTTGAAGCTGCGTAGCGCCGCTTCACGCTGCGATTGTGAACGGTCGCCGTGAATACGGTTCGATTTGTGCGAACGCGCTTCAAGGATATGCGAAAGCCTGTCGGCGCCGCGTTTTGTCCTTGTAAAAACAAGCACGCGTTCGAATGTTTCGCGTTCCAACAGATCGAGAAGCAAGCTCATTTTCGATTGCTGTGCAACCGGATAGGCCATCTGCTCTATGGTCACGGCAGCCGTGCCGCGCCTGCTGATCTCGACATAATTCGGATCATCCATTATTGAAAGAGCGATCTTTTCTATGTCGTATGACAAGGTCGCCGAGAAAAACAGCGTCTGTCTTTTTTCGGGCAAGACCTTGACGATCCGCTTGATCGCCGGCAGAAAGCCCATATCGAGCATTCTGTCCGCTTCGTCAAGCACGAGCACGTCGATCTTCGAAAAATTGATCATGCCCTGTTCCATAAAATCGATCAGGCGTCCGGGCGTTGCGACAATAATGTTAGCGCCGCGTTTTATCGCGTCGATCTGATTTCTATAACCCGCGCCGCCGATGATCGAAGCACATCTTATATGTTTCGGAGCAAAATCGCGGCAAAAGGCATCCGTCTGATTGGCGAGCTCGCGTGTAGGCGACAAAATAAGTACGGTCGTCCCTTTTTGCTGGTTTTTACCGAGATTCTGAAGAATCGGAAGTAGAAAAGCGGCCGTTTTACCGGTCCCGGTCTCTGCCGTGGCAATTACATTCTTGCCGTCTAAAACTAAATGTATAGCCTGGTTTTGAATGGGTGTAGGCTCAGTGTAACCC
>JACDAY010000112.1 GCA_013695195.1 Blastocatellia bacterium
TATCGCCTCGAAGACTTTTCAGTCTTTGCCTCTCATCCGCTACGACAGTTTTCGGCGGAATTTTCGCCATTCGCGCTATAGTATTTTCAACCATCTGAACCGTAACCTTTTTCGGGCGCCTGCTCGCTGGCAAGAGCTTGACAGAGGCGCCTACCTCGTCAATCACATCAATAGCCTTGTCCGGCAAAAAGCGGTCGTTGATATATTTCCCGGCAAGCTCGGATGCGGTTTTCAGTGCTTCGTTGCTGTATTTTACATCGTGATGTTTTTCGTAAAATTTCTTCAAGCCCTTCAAAATTTGATACGTTTCTTCGATTGTCGGTTCGCCGATCTCGATTTTCTGAAAGCGCCTGGCAAGTGCCCTGTCCCGTTCAAACGCGGCTTTGTATTCGGCGTACGTGGTTGAGCCGATGCACCGCAACTCGCCCGAAGCCAGCGCCGGTTTTAAAATATTCGAAGCGTCCATCGAGCCGCCCGATACCGAGCCTGCGCCGACGATCGTGTGGATCTCGTCAATAAAAAGGATTGCGTTAGGCTGTTTTTTGAGGTCGTTGATGATCGCTTTAAAACGCTGTTCAAAATCCCCGCGATAGCGTGTTCCGGCCAGAACCGCGCCCATGTCGAGAGCAAAAACTTTTGCGCCGATCAGAACTTCCGGGACGTCGCCTTCGCTGATCTTTAACGCCAAACCTTCGGCCAAAGCGGTTTTTCCCACGCCCGGTTCACCGACATAAAGCGGATTGTTCTTCTTGCGGCGGCAGAGAATCTGGATCGTGCGTTCGATCTCGGCAATGCGGCCGACTATCGGATCGATCCCTCCTTTTGCGGCCGTTTCCACGAGTTCAACCGTAAAGCTTTCAAGCGGGTTTTTCTTCGGAGCGGCGCCCATTCCGCCAAATTCTTCGTCGTCAAATCCTTCTGGCAACTGATCGCCCGCATCTATTTTGGAAATACCGTGAGCTATATAATTCAAAATATCCAATCGCGTAACGCTTTGCTGCAGCAGGAGATAAACTGCATACGATTGGTCTGCCTGGTAAAACGCAGCGAGAATATTGCCGCCGTTCACGGCATGCTGGCCGCTTCCCTCGGCCTGCAAAACGGCATACTGAATCGTCGATTGAAACGTCGAGGTCAGCTCTGGCATCTGTTTCGCGTTCTCCGGCATTCTTTCAAGCACGTCGCGGAAATATTCTTCAAGCGAAAGACCGAGTTCTTCGAGCTGAGCTCCGCAGTTAAACAAAATATCGCGCGCCGGGCTGTCTTCGAGCAGTGCGAAAAGCAAATGTTCCAACGTAACGAACTCGTGCTTGTATTTGACGGCCTGATCCACCGCAAAGCTTAATGTTTCTTCTAATTCTCTTGTTAACATAAATTGGATGCTTCCAATTTATTATACCCAATAAAAATATTGTTTGCGATATTACCTTCGCCAGAAGGTCAAGAACTCATATGTTCTGTGATAAACTTTTCCAATTGTACGTCTCTCATTTGGTTGTAGAGTTGATATATCCTCAAATCCTTAGAATCGCGCAATAGAATTTTTAATTCTTGCAACCTGGGTATCTTGAGAACCGGAATCGGAAGGTGCGGAAAAAGATCAAGCCTTTTTTTAGTACCAGCTATGTTTGATCGTTATGCCGAAGAGATCGATTAGAAGATATCTGCCGATGCCGCTAAAAAGAGGCCTTTATAATATCTATTCGACGACAGTTCCGATGGTGTTAAGCAAAACGCTGGGTTTGATCGGTTATAATATTTCGCGTCAAAAGGACTATTATTCACCCTTGCCGACGGCTTCGCACCTTAAGAAAAACATCGGCCGCTGGTATCGTCCAAGTGAGCTCAGCGGTGTTAAATACGACCTGGTGGAGATGAAGGAATTATTGACCACTCTCCTCTCACGGTATTTGGATGAGTTTTTGGAGATCCCTCCGTACCGGGAGCTGCAGGATCAGGGCTTTGGATTGGGCTACACTCCGGTGGATGCTCTAACGCTTTTTTTGATGATCCGCCACATCAAACCCGCCCGTTACATCGAAGTAGGCTCAGGGCTTTCGACCTATTACTGCAGCCTTGCGGCAAAGAAAAACGCCGAAGAAGGGTTTCCCGTCAAAATTACATGTATTGAGCCGTATCCATTTGAAAAATTGTATTCGATAACCGGGATCGAGATTTTGGCAAAAGAAGTTCAAAACGTCGAGCCCGCTTTCTTTGATCAACTGCAGGAGAACGATGTATTTTTTATCGATTCCAGTCACAGTTTGCGAGTCGACAGCGATGTTGCGTATCTCTACCTGGAAATCTTGCCAAAGTTAAAAAACGGCGTTTTCATTCACGTCCACGATATATCTTTTCCGTACAACATTCCTTATCCGCCGGAATTCTGGATATTAGATAAAGCAGAACCAATGTTTTGGAATGAAGCAATGGTTTTGCAGGCTTTGCTCTCCGGTAATGACAGTTTTGAAATGCTGCTTTCAACACCGTTGATCCGCTTTTTCGAAGAAGATTTTTTGCAGAAGAATATTCCGATCTACGAGACCGTCGAACAAAACCCGAACGCGTTTAGCTCGATGTGGCTGAAGCGAACCGGGCAATAAGTTTAGACGAACTTCACACCACTGGAGACGATCTCGGAAACATAGGTATTAAATTCGCAGTCCGAACGCTCGTAAACGCTCCGCACCGCCAGCTCCACTCTCTCTGCCGTTGCTTGCATTTTGCTCAGAAAAAACATCGACGGCCCGGAGCCGGAGATGCCGCCGCCGAGAGCACCGGCCGCGAGGGATTCAAGTTTTACTTCATCAAATTTCGGGATGAGCGATTTTCTCACAGGCTCGACGATGAAATCCTCCATCGAACGCGAAATCAAATTGTAATCACCCTGCGCCAGGCCGGCGACGAGCGAGCCGAGGTGTCCCCATTGGCGGACAGCGGTTTTGAGCGAAACTTGCTTTGGTAAAATCGCACGTGCTTCAGAGGTTTTAATTTCGATCTGCGGGTGAATGACGGTGGCAAATAATGGCGGGAAATCTAGAGAAACGATATCGAGCGGATCGGTTGATCGAACCAAAGTGAAACCGCCGTAAATGCAAGGTGCAACGTTGTCGGCGTGTTTTTCGCCCGACGCGAGCTGTTCGCCTTCCATTGCAAAATCCACCAATTCAAGTTTGGAAAACCGGTCGCCCAAAAGCCTGTTTGCAGCGACCGCCGCGCCGCACGAACTCGCGGAACTCGAACCGATACCGCTTCCGGGTTTAATATGCTTCGTGACCTCTACCTCAAACCCAAAGTCCGCATTGATCTTTGCGAGCAATGCCAGCAATACAACACCGGCAACGTTTTTTTCAGGGTCGGTCGGAAGATTGAAATAGTCTCGATTGACTATTCTCACGGTTCGTTCGGAAATCCGGCGAACAGTCATCTCGTCAAACGGCTTTTCCAGGGCAAAGCCGAGACAATCGAATCCGCAGACGACATTCGAAACTGTTGCGGGAGCTAAAACCCTGACTTCCTGCATATTTTTGAAAATATCTGAAACGTATTATGATTAACAATAGGTGTCAGTTATCAAACTCGCGGGCATATTTCTTAAAAAACTGCACACACTAAAACTCTGTCGCGAAACAATGCGCTACTTTAGCACAAACCGAAATTCGCCTCACGTATCTTTTCGCGAAGCTGTTTTAACAGGGCAGCCCGAAGACAAGGGCCTGTATTTTCCCGAAACGATTCCAAACCTGTCCGCCGATTTTCTCGAGACTTTCTACGGCAAATCGAACGAACAGATAGCGTTTGAAGTTATCAAGCCATATGTGAGTGATTCGATACCTGATGAAAAACTTTTCGATATATGCTCGGAAACTGTCAATTTCACTTTTCCACTTGTGGAAATTTCGGAGAACATATCCGCGTTAGAACTTTTTCATGGGCCTACATTGGCGTTTAAAGATGTCGGCGCACGATTCATGAGCCGTTGTTTGCAGTATTTTTCACTTGAAAGATCGGAAATAACAATTGTGATCGTCGCGACCTCCGGCGACACCGGCGGTGCGGTGGCGAACGGATTTTATGGCATTGAGGGTGTGGAGGTAATTATACTATATCCGAAAGGCAAGGTTAGCAAGGTCCAGGAATTACAGTTGACGACATTAGGCGGAAATGTAACTACATTGGAATTACATGGTACTTTTGACGACTGCCAGGCTCTGGCCAAAAAGGCACTCGTGGACACAGAACTTCAGACAATATTTCTTACATCGGCGAATTCAATAAACGTCGCGCGCTGGCTGCCGCAGCAGTTTTATTATTTTTACGCGCTGAAACACTGGCAGGGAGCCCCGCCTGTGATCGCCGTACCAAGCGGAAATTTCGGCAATATTTGCGCCGGGCTTTTGGCGAACGCGTCGGGCTTGCCGGCGACAAAATTTATTGCCGCCTGCAACTCGAACGATGTGATTCCGCGATTTATGAACAGCGGTGTGTTAGAACCAACAATGTCGGTCTCAACGCTCTCGAACGCAATGGATGTAGGCGACCCGAGCAATTTTGTAAGGATTCTGGAGATGTTTGACAACAAGATTGCAAGCTTGCGTGAAAGGCTGGAGGCAGTCAGCGTTTCCGACAAAGAAACCGCCGAAACGATGCGTGAGGTTTACGG
>JACDAY010000158.1 GCA_013695195.1 Blastocatellia bacterium
CTCCTCGATACGCGTCAGGGGACTGTACGGTCATTTTGAAACGGTCATTATTTTGTGACGATCTGGTGTTGATTTCGCTGTCCAGAATTGCGTTTACGATTGTCCCGTTCGGTATGATAAATTCACCGATTCGGGCCGGGGTAGTCGCAGGCAAATTGCCGTAATTCGTGTTTCGTTCGCCGGGATCGTTGCTGGAAAATGTCCCGTCGTCTTGCACAACGCCGGATATGTTTCTATCGATTCCAAGCTGCGCAACGGCATCCGTTTTGTTATAAAAACTTTCGGCAAATACCGTTTCCCGCAAATAGTCAGTCGTGAATCGTCGTGTAACTTTCAAGCTCTTTCCATCGCCGGACGGCACATATGTAACCGAGTAATCGGTCACATTACTCAAATTGGAAACCGTTAATTCCTGGCCGCGGAGTGTTGCCCTGACACGCAGCGTTCTACCGCCGGGGGCTTCATTTTTTTCGCGGCCGTCTATAAAGCTGATCGGTGGGGCATTGGTTGATGCGAGCGTAATCTGATTGCCGCGTACATCTATTGCGATCTGCTCCGGAGCGGCCAGCTTGCTTTCCAAATCCTTCGCTTGTTCACCGTTTCCAATGTTGATGCCTGAAACGATTTGGTTTAAGTTTTCACTACGCGAAGCGTCGAGTTGATAAGTGCCGGTGAGAATGTGGCTTATGGCCGCTGAACGCACCGGATTACCGCTCCTGTCTTTGGTCGTGCCGGGAAAGGTTGAGACGCGTGTGCTCCAATCAGGAGTTACGTTATAGTTTGCTGCAAGGCGGTTGATCAGGCCTTTTACAGCCATCCAATCATTCTCGATCCGGCGGTTTTGGCGGTTTTGAGCAAGAAATGCATCGACGTTTTTGGCGGCAGTGATAATTTCGTTGACATCGTCGCGGTTTTCGCGCCGGCTTGTCATATTCTCATCAAAAACACTGACCTTGTCCTGCAGGCTGCTCAAGCTCAACATAATGTCGTCGATATCATTCCGGTCCGCCGAACTGCTGCGGAGCTGGTAAACCAAACCATACTCAAAGTCGTCGATTGTCGAATTCAAGCTGCGCACAATATCGCGAACCTCGCGCTCATTTCGACGCTGGCCGTCTGCCTGGCCCGCAAGCCCGATTACCATTAAACCCGCGACCGCATAAGCCAAAAATGCCGTATTTAAGTTAAAAAACCTTTTCATATCTCATCTCCTGAACAAATAGAGCTAAACACAGACCTCTGCCCACCAAATTTGAAGCATTTTTCATACCAAAAGTTGTTCGCGCGCTTCTGTCGCATAATGCGAATCGGCTTATGTGTTAAAATGGAGTTATCTCAACTCAAAAAAAAACGAGGCGTTTCCTCATGGCACACAGCAGTTACAAAGCATCGGTTCTATACGCGGGGGATGAATTTTTCATAGGCACGCCGCCCAGCGGGCATGCTCAAGTCATTGATACAAATGGAGATAGGAAAGCCGCCACGACGCCTATGGAGATGCTGCTCGTCTCGGTCGCGGCATGCACGGCAGCGGACGTGATCTCTATTCTTAAAAAGAAAAGGCAAGACGTTACGGATTATAAGGTAGAAGTTACGGCCGACAGGAGAGAGGATCATCCACGTGCCTTCTCGAAATTTCACGTTCACCATATAGTGTACGGACGCGGCGTTTCGGAAAAATCCCTCGCCGACGCAATCGAGCTTTCCGATACAAAATACTGCAGCGTCGCCGCCACCGTCCGCCCCACGGCCAAGATTACAACGAGTTTTGAGATTTTTGAAGTGGAGTTGAAATAAACTTAATCCTTTGGCACAACAAAATCCCGTAGTTTCCAAACAAATGAATCGAATATTTATTGCTCCAATTCTATTGCTTCTTTCGCTCTCGTCGCCGGCGGTTTCGCAGACGCCGGGCAGCATCGACGTTCAAATCCTAAAAGCCGAGGATGCCAGGGCGTACGACCGTACGATAGAAAATCTTCTGAGGCATACAAACCCCGCGATTCGTACTCGTGCCGCGTTGGCAGCGGGCCGGATCGGAAGCGAGGCTGCGGTACCGGCTTTGCTCCCGATATTGGAGAAAGGCACCACAGCGAAGGAGCGGGAAATGGCTGCCTTCGCCCTCGGCGAGATCGAATCGATTGCGGCTGCCGACGCGATCCTGAAAGCTTTGAACGAACAAAAGGCGGAAACACGAGCGGTAGCGAGTGTGCCTCAGGCAGAAACGCGAGCGTCAACGCGTGTGCCAAACGAAACCGCAAGATTGGTTGAAGCCGCCGGAAAGATCGCTGCCGCCAACCCGAAAGATCCAAAATCAAAAGACCTCGGCGAGGCGATCCTCGATACGCTCGAAGCGGAAGACCGCCGCGGCGCAAAGCAAAGCCGCGATGTTGTTTTGATCGGTTTGACCGCCGCTCTGCGTGCCAAACCCGACGAAACAAATATAGTGGTGGCAAAATTTCTAACCAATCTCGACGCGAGAGTCCGCGCCGACGCCGCCAATACACTTTCGCGTGTAAAGGCAAAGAATGCAAACGAAG
>JACDAY010000175.1 GCA_013695195.1 Blastocatellia bacterium
TTTTGCACAAGCTCCATTCCGCCGAAAAGATACGGGACCTGAAAAACTACAAAGCTAAGGAAAAGCAGATCGACCAGCCCGAGAATGACAATCGTCTCGACCGTTCCGAGCGTGAAAACGGACGGGAATTTTGAATTATCGAAATTCTGCCAATCACGTTTCTTTGGCGCGGCTGCCGGTTCCGCGGAGTTGGGCGGATCGCTTCGGTTGATGTGCTCGATAATGGTGGCATTGTCGGGCAGCGTGTTCGATGTATCGGCGGTCTCGGCAGTAAAGTTATCGACATAGCTTGCCTCGGTTTCCCTGGCCGTACCTTTTGGCATTTCCACAGATTCCTTCGGTATCGGCGAGACCGCCGGCTCGTTAAATACAGCGGTGCGAAACGGTTCTACAAGCGTGCCGCGAAAATACCCGGCGGTGAGCCATGCGAACAGCGAGGTCAGCATGACATGGGAAATGACCGTGTCGAGTTCGAAATTGATCGCGCGGTTTATCATTCCCTCATACGCCGCGTCCGCGGCCATAAACAGTGCTCCGAAAACCAGGACAAGCGGCAGTGCGATCGCCAGACCGCGAAGTACCGAAAAAATATTTTGGCTCAGCCGGTTGCCAGGCATAGATTTCCATTCGATATCAGACCCGAGCAAAACGAAAGGTGCAAGCGCCGAACTGATCCCCGACCAGAGAAATCCTGCCACATAGTGAAATGCCCCGGCGAAACGCGTGTTGACCCCAAAATTGGGAAGCACGAGGACGCCCATGATTATCAGGATCGCAACGGTGTCGTAGACGTGGAGTTCAATCGAATCGCGGATGATGAACATCGCACCGAAAAAGACCATCGCACCCTGTAATGAAATCGTTCGCAAGGTCAAAAGTTCCGGCCTCCGTCGAGTGGCGAGCATTATCATCGCCGCCGTAAAAACTGTGGCAAATAAAAATGCGTTAAGACCCCAAGGCGTTTGCCGCAGCAAGACATTGCCGAGAATCCCGATCAACAATGCCGCCTGAAGAATTTCAAGTCCTGTGCGTGTTCGTTCGCTCATATCAATTTCCTTAAAATTTTTGTGATACCTATTTGATGCCCGCGAAATCGTTTTGTTCCGAAAGTTTGAAGTAAGCTCGCTTATCCCCGATTGTCATTAAAATTTAAAAGCCTCCCATGGTTATTCGTTTTGAGTTCAAACTTTAGTTGGTGCTTTGGGAAACCCGGTCGCTATCGCTCGCGGTTCAGACACGACATGCTGAAGCGTGAACTCAGAACCCTCCTTTCATCGCCTTTATCAAAGCTTCCATATGATTGAGATACCTTACCAAAGCCTTTTTCCCACTGCTCGTGATCGCGTACTCCGTCAACGACATTCGGCCCTTGAACGATTTTTCGCATGTTAAATAACCTGATTGTTCCAGCTTGCGGGCGTGGACGCTGATGTTGCCGTCGGTCGTGTTCAAGAGATTTTTCAATTCAGTAAAACTGAGTTTTTCATTGGCGGCGAGCGCGCTGATAATGCCAAGGCGCATTCGCTCGTGAATCACCTTGTCGAGCTCGCCGGAAACACGTTCGGCCGCCTTTTCGATCCGTAAGGCTCGCGGTTTCTCGACGTTACTTTTTATTGCCAAATTCTTTCTCGCCATATAATCCCGTTGTCGGAACGCAGTACCCTGCCTGCTTTTTTTTGTGAAGCCGGAGCAGGCAAGGGTGCCTGCGTTCCGGTGTTTACCCGCAGTACCGTCTTGCTATTATCAACCCGAATACAATGTGCAAAATGCCGAAGCTGAACGCCATTATCCAATCCGAATACATCGCCGGGGCGAAAAATGCCAGCGTTCCCATCAGCATAAAAACCCAACCCATCACGGAAACGATCCTGACCGAAAACATTCCGCCGCACACGACCGCCGCGCCGTAAAGCATCAACCAAACGCCGGTCACAATGTCTTTGTCCGTACCCAGCCGGAAAAGTGCAAATGTCAGAACTACTCCACAAATTAGGGGCGGCACAAAACCGAGCGCAAATTTCTTTGCCGGTGCGGACATCATCGAAGTTTTCGAAATCTTCGATTTCTGCCACATTGCGAACAGACCGATAACAAATGCCAGCCCGGCCTCGATCAGCCACGTCGTCTGCCAAGCACGAAAATCGGCTTGGGCGTTCGCGATATACGCGGCCACTATTGCCGTAACGCCCATTAAAATCCCGCCGTAACCCGGAACCGCCGTAAAATGCGTCGAGCGTTCCATCGTTTCCCGAATAAACCGCAAATTATCGATTGCCTTGTCGCCGACATTCACGGGTTCGTTCGTTTGACGATGCTCTTTACGTATTGCCTCGATCTTTGCCATATTGAAGTTCAAGATAATCCAAGTTGTTTTATTTGTCAAGTACTTTGTGATATAAAGTGATAAGGATTTCTCGAAATTCGTTTTTTGTCAGCGAAGCGACGTAAGAAAATAGCCTGGGGTGGCGTTCGAAACTCACTTTACCCCCAGGCTATTCCTTCACACCGTTGGTGCTTTTAGGAATAATTTCCGGTGTCGAATTCCAGACGAAATAGCTGCTTTTAAAGCCACTATTTCTTTTTCGCTATTTTCAACGCCTTTTCTTTCGCGTTCACGATTTCGGCCATGTTTTCGACCGGTATAGCAGATGGGTCTTCTATCGAATAGGTCAGACGCCTTTTTTGCAGGTGGAAATTATTACCATTCCATTTGTAAGCGGTTCGTGTGAAATATATTGGGCAGCAGAGCTGTTCTTCGTCGCCCGTGATCTTTCCGGTTTCAACTTCGCCGAGGAGAAAACGGTCCTGGCCGAAGAGCTCGACGACTACTTCGCCATTCTCGACGCGAATATCCTTCAAACCGCCGTCCGCCCGGTCTCCCGTGCGAAAATGCCAAAGCAATCCCGGCTTTTCTTCCTTCCATTCATAAACATAAACAAGCTGCGGTATCGCGGCGCCGGTTGTTTCAACCTTGAGAATTACGATTGCTTCGTCCTGTCCATCGCCAGTCATATCGAGGAATTTGGCCGTCACATACGACATTCCTATTCGGCGGCGGGCACGGCGTTCGATCTTTTCCTCGTCGCTCATCTCCTCGTCAATATTGACGGACACGGGCACAAGCCGGCCGTTCGTCAGCGCAAGATCGCTTTCGTCGGGATTTTGCCAGCCGCGAGGAAGCGGATATGTGAAATTTTTGAAGTCGAATTGTCCGAGCGGAGAATTGGTGGTCTTATTTCGGCCGTCGAGGATTTCGGCTTGAAGATTTGGAAAAGGCGACGACGGAACTTTGGGCGGAACGGCGTTCAATGCCTCGGATCTCTTCGCCTCGGCAATCGGCTGTGCGTCCGCCGCCGATTTGCAGGAACTTACAAACAAAAGAACTGCAATAGCAAGAAAAACCGCTATTTCTTTTGGTTTATTATTCATCAGGCAAAGGTTTCCTTACGCTCGATGTACGACAGACTGTTAGTCTGCGCAACAGGCTGACTGCCTGTTGTACGTTACGCTCTAGTCAAACTTCGATATTTGAGACGATGCGGCTGATCGGCATCGACGCCAAGGCGTGATTTTTTGTCTTGTTCGTATTCACTGTAGTTTCCGTCGAAATACTCCACTTTCGAATCGCCTTCGAATGCGAGAATGTGTGTTGCAATGCGGTCGAGAAACCAGCGGTCGTGGCTGATGACGACGGCGCATCCGGCAAAGTTTTCAAGTGCTTCCTCGAGGGCACGCATCGTGTTTACATCGAGGTCGTTGGTAGGCTCATCCAATAATATCACATTTGCGCCGGATTTCAACATTTTTGCCAAATGAACGCGGTTCCGCTCGCCGCCCGAAAGCTGCCCGACGCGTTTTTGCTGATCGCTGCCGGAAAAATTAAACCGCGAAACGTATGCACGAGCGTTCATTTCCTTTTTTCCAAGCTGCACAAAATCGAGGCCGTCGGATATCTCGTCAAAGATCGTTTTTTCTCCGTTCAGTGAATCGCGCGATTGGTCGACGTATCCGAGCTGAACCGTTTCACCGACTTTGAAATCGCCGGAATCGGGTATGTCCTGTTTTGTGATAAGGCGAAAAAGCGTCGTTTTGCCCGCACCGTTCGGGCCGATGACGCCGACTATTCCGCCTTTCGGAAGGGAAAATTCGAGATTCTCAAACAGCAGTTTATCCCCGTACGATTTAGAAACTCCGTGCGCTTCGATGACAATATCGCCGAGCCGTTCGCCAGCCGGAATGTAAATTTCAAGATCTTCTGAGCGTTTTTCGCTTTCCTGCGAAACGAGCTTTTCGTATTCGTTGATGCGCGCTT
>JACDAY010000189.1 GCA_013695195.1 Blastocatellia bacterium
CTGATTCTGGATTGCTTTTGCGGCAGCGGAACAACTGCTGCGGTTGCCGAAAAATTAAATCGACGCTGGATAACATGCGATCTCGGACGCTTCGCCATTCACACCGCCCGAAAACGTTTTCTCGGAATCGAGAACGTTAAACCGTTTGTCGTTCAAAATCTCGGCAAATACGAACGCCAGCAATGGATGAACGCTGAGTTTGAGGGGTGGAACGCGGACGCCATCGTCCGCAATGAGCGCCGCCTCGGCACGAACAACCCGCTGTCTTTCGATCAAGCTAGGAATCGAGCGCCAGCTTCGCCGGAGGAACCGGCGATTGCGGACGAGGGCGTCCGCGTTCCGGCTGTGGAAACCCGGCTTGAACAGGAGCGGACGTACAAGCATTTTATCATCGATCTTTATCACGCAAGGCCGCTTGACGGCTACACGTGGCTGCACGGTGCGAAGGCGGGGCGGATGATACATGTCGGGAGCGTCGATGCACCTGTTACGGTCGAGGACATAAAGGCGGCGATAAAGGAATTCTGGAAACTGGTCGGCAAAGAAGAAGCGGCACAGGTAAACGGCATAGATTTTCTCGGCTGGGATTTTGCCTTTGACGTAAACGAAACCGCTGCCCATTTTGCCGCCGCAAACAAGGTCAACGCTTCGTTCAAAAAAATTCCCCGCGAGGTTCTGGAGAAAAAGGCGGTCGAGCAGGGCGATATAAAATTTTACGAACTCGCTTCGCTCGATGTGGAAACTACAACGGGAAAATCTGAAATATCTGTAACCCTGAAGAATTTTATCATCCCGCCCCAGGACGTTCCCGATGAGGTCCAGGGAAAAATTACGCACTGGAGCCAATGGATCGATTATTGGGCCGTCGATTGGAATTTTAAAGGCGATACCTTCCACAACCAATGGCAAAGCTACCGCACCAAAAAGGAACCAAAGATCGACATGACCGCACGTCATTCATATGACAACGGCGGCAGGTTTACGATCCTCGTAAAAGTCATCGATATTTTGGGTAACGATACGACAAAGGCGTTGGAGGTCGACGTTTGATTTAAAAGGACGGGCAGTTCGTTTCTTAGCTCCCCTCCTTACGAAGGAGGGGTGGCCGCGTTTCGCGGACGGGGTGGTTCTCTCCGTCGTTGCGATGATCTCGACTCTGGGTAAACTAAGCCAATGATAGAAACCAAAGCGACTCCTAAGAAAAACGTATGACTTATGAGCGAAGCAAAACTGATATACACAACCTTCCGGAAAAGAGATCGTTCCGTAAAGAACTACGCTCGTCGCTCACATCCGCCGAAGCCGCTCTATGGCAAATCCTTAAGGGCTCAAAGCTTGACGGCAGGAAATTCCGGCGTCAGCACAGCGTTGGCAAATATATTCTGGATTTTTACTGCCCATCGGAGAAGCTTGCGGTGGAACTAGATGGGAACTCTCATTTTTCAGACAATGCGCGAGACTACGACCTGGAACGCCGTCTTTATCTTGTGGCCAACGGAATTAAAGTAATTAGGTTCGAAAATAAGCGAGTTTTTGATGAATCAGATTGGGTGATAGATGTTATTTGCAGTAACTTCGGCCCAAACGAGAGAACCACCCCGTCTGCCGAAGCGGCCACCCAACTCCCCTCCTTGGAAAAGGAGGGGTGCCCGAAGGGCGGGGTGGTTCGTTCGTTGCCGGGTGTGGAATCGACATCAATCGAAGAGAGAACCACCCCGTCTGCCGAAACGGCAGCCACCCCTCCTTTGTAAGGAGGGGAGCAAATTTATTATGCCTCGAAAAAAAGTTACAGCCGATCAAACGCCCGATATGTTCAACCTCGAAGACCGTTTGAGCACGGCGGTTTGCGTGCCCGCGATCCGCTCCGCGTTCAAAGAGTGGCGCGATGGAAAGTATCAGGGCGTTACGGAAACAACAAAAGAACTGTTGAACTTCTGGTTTCAGACCGATCATCAACTGCCAAACGGCCGGATATTCAAGTTTCACGATGCGCAGCGCGACGCAATCGAAACTCTTATTTATATCTTCGAGGTCGCGAAAATACGAAATCGCAAAGACCTCCTGGAAAAATACGCCGTAAACGTTCCCGACCTGCGTCTTCCGCCCTATGACGAATTCGCGCGATACTGCCTGAAAATGGCGACCGGCAGCGGAAAAACGCTTGTTATGGCAATGTCCATTGTCTGGCAGTTTGCAAACTATATTCGCGGCGAAGAAGGCTACGCAAACAATTTTCTGATCCTGGCACCGAACATAATTGTCTTTGACCGCCTTCGCTCGGATTTTGAAAGCGGACAGGTTTTTCGAACATTGCCGCTCATCCCAAAACATCTCGAATGGCTGTGGGAAATGGAGTATTACATGCGCGGCGATACCGAGCGGACAAATTCCGATGGAGCTTTGTATCTATCGAACATACAGCAATTCTATGAACGTCCTTCACGAAATGCAAACGAAGAAACTGACGCCATGACAGCAATGCTCGGCTCGCCGCCGCCCGCGACGAAAACGGAAATCTCTGATTTCGACGAGCGCATCGCAAAACGAGACGGTTTGGTTATGGTGCTCAATGACGAGGCCCATCACACGCACGATGAAGAAAGCGAGTGGAACAAATTCATCAAGAACCTGCATAAAAAAAAACCGCTTTCGGCGCAATTGGATTTTTCGGCAACGCCGCGATACAGCAAAGGCAGCCTTTTTGCATGGACGATCTTCGATTATCCGTTAAAGCAGGCTATCGTCGATGTCATTGTAAAACGCCCGATCAAAGGTATTTCGAAGATCCAGGAAACCATTTCGGATATTGCCAGTGTGCGATACGAAAGTTTCATTACAGCCGGCGTTCAAAGGTGGAAGGAATATTATGAGCAGCTCGAGCCTCTGAACAAGAAACCGCTGTTGTTCATAATGATGAACAACACAGCGGACGCCGATGACGTCGGTTATAAACTGCAGGAAAGATATCCTGAATATTTTGCCGGCGACAAACTCCTTATCATACACACGGACACGAAGGGCGAAATTTCAAAGAAGGACCTGGACGCGGCGCGCAAAACGGCGAGAGACGTGGATCATGGAGCAAGTCCCGTCAATGCCATAGTCTCGGTTCTGATGCTTCGCGAGGGTTGGGACGTGCAGAATGTGACTGTCGTAGTCGGATTGCGGCCTTATACGGCGAAGGCTAATATTCTTCCCGAGCAGACGATCGGGCGCGGCCTGCGTTTGATGTTCCGCGATCTTGCCGGAACTTACACCGAGCGCGTGGATATTATCGGCAATAAGGCTTTCATGGAGTTCGTCGAGGATTTGGAAAAGCTCGAAGATTTAAAGTTCGAGACATTTCAGATCGGGAAAGACAAGCTCACAATCCTGACGATTCAGCCGATGGAAGAAAAGATGGCGATGGACATCGGAATACCCGATATCTCGCCGATTTTGAGCCGCAAGCAGTCTCTGGCCGAAGAGATCGCGAAAATCGACGTGATGAAGTTCAACGTCAACAAGCTTCCAATGAAGAAAAAGGACGTTGAAGAAATTAAGACTTTTGTTTATGAAGGCCGCGATATTCTGACCAATGAAAAACTGCTGGAACGGGAATATTCCATACCGCCCGCGCAGACGGCCGAAGAGGTGATTGGTTACTACGCACGGCGAATTGCCCAGAATATAAAACTTCCGTCACAATTCGCAGTCCTGGCACCAAAAGTCCGTGAATTCTTTGAGCGAAAGGCATTTGGTGAAACCGTGGATTTAACTGACAAGAATGTAATCATGGCCATGTCCAGCAATGTCGCAAGCTACGTCGTAACAAATGTTTTTGAAAAGGCGCTTCGTGAAACTATTGTCGAGCGAAAAGAACCGGAACTGCTGTCGGCAAACCGGTTTCTTTCGGAAACACCGCCTTTTCCGACTTCGAAAAAGGTCATCGAATCAAAGTTCACCGTTTTTAACTACATCGCTTGCGGCAACGAGTTTGAATTGGCGTTTGCCAGATTTCTCGATAGATGCGAGGACATCATATCGTTTGCAAAAATTCCCGATCAATTTGGATTCAGCATCGGGTACACAGACACGCTCGCAAACATCCGGAATTATTTCCCGGATTTTATTGCTGTTGCCGAAGATGGTACAAAGTGGGTTATCGAAACAAAAGGACGCGAAGATATAGATGTCCGCCTAAAAGATAACGCGGCAATCAGCTGGTGCGAAAACGCGTCTGAACTGACAGAAGAAAACTGGCAGTATATAAAGGTACCGCAAAAAGAATTTGAGACGCTTCATCCGGAAGGATTTGAGGAAATGATCGCCGCTATTAATCCTCCTCCTGCGCTGTTCAATTAGGACCTCGTGTAATCGTGCTCGTTCCTCATTTTTGTCAAAAACTGCGGGCTGGGGCGACTTCGTTGAGGTCGAGGATGAGCACGCCTTCTTTATCGACCTCAGCGGCGGTAAAGGCGAGGGTTTCCTGGGGCATGATATGGTTGAATTTGCAAAAATTGCTTGCATAGACTATCCGGCCGCCGCTTCCCTGCAAGTCTTTATGTTTAAGGCGAAAAGCGTTTCTCCGGCTTGCGGGTGCGCGCGAGATTCCGATCGTGCT
>JACDAY010000199.1 GCA_013695195.1 Blastocatellia bacterium
GTATTACGATAACTCGGTGGCGAAGGCCGATATCTGGAACGTATAATCCGATTATGGCTCAGGCTCAGTTTGGAATGATCGGGCTCGGAACGATGGGAAGGAACTTTCTGCTCAACGTCGCCGAACAGGGATTCTCATGCGTCGGGTACGATCTCGACGAAAGCAAACGACAACTACTGGCGGCGGAAGGTGAGCAATTCAAGATCGCGACAGCGGATGATGTAAAAGCGTTCGTCGCCGCGCTGGAACTGCCGCGAAAGATCATGCTGCTCGTTCCTGCCGGGCCGATCGTCGATTCTGTTATCAACGACCTGCTCGCGCATCTCGAACCGGGCGACATCATCATCGACGGCGGCAACTCGCATTTCTCGGATACTGAGCGACGCGAGGAGTTCCTTGCCAAGTCAAATATCGCGTTTCTCGGCGTCGGTGTCTCCGGCGGTGAGGAAGGTGCTCGGCACGGTGCGAGCATCATGGCCGGCGGCCGGCCGGAAGTTTACGAGCACGTCCGACCGATCTTCGAAGCGGCATCAGCTAAGGTGAATGGCGACCCATGTGCGGCGCATGTCGGTAAAGGCTCGGCGGGGCATTTCGTAAAGATGGTGCATAACGGCATCGAGTACGGGCTGATGCAGTTGATCGCCGAGGCATACGATCTTTTGAACCGCGGATATCGAATGCCCGCGCCCCAGATAGCAGATCTGTTTGCTGAATGGAATCGCGGCGAGTTGAATTCATTTCTAATCGAGATCACGTCGATCGTCCTGAGAAAAGTCGACGAAGAGACGCGCCAGCCGCTCGTCGACCTGATCCTCGACACGGCGGGGCAAAAGGGAACCGGCAAATGGACCTCGCAGGTCGCGATGGATCTCGGCGTGCCGATTCCGACGATCGATTCGGCGGTCACGATGCGACAGATCTCGGCGCAGAAGGCGGAACGCGTCGCGGTCGCTAAGAAGCTCGCCAGCGGCTCCCCGCCTTACGAAGGAGGGGGGGAGGCCGCTTCGGCTGACGGGGTGGCTCTCGCGCTTCACGATGTCCGCGACGGGTTACACCTCGCGTTCATCCTCACGTATGCCCAGGGACTGTCGCTGCTGAGAACCGCGTCGGAGGAAAAGTCCTACGAGCTCGACATGATCGAGATCGCAAAGATCTGGCGCGGTGGATGCATTATCCGAGCGGCACTGCTCAAGGATATTCGTAAGGCATATGAACTTGAGACGGGTTTGGAGAGCATCCTCCACTCGGACGTTTTCGTGCCGACCATCCGTAAAGAACAGGCTCTTCTGAAGGCGTTCGTTCACTTCGCGGTATCGGCCGACATTCCGTGCATGGCAGCCGGTGCATCACTAAATTACCTCAAGGCCTTCGCGGCTGAACGTCTGCCCGCGAATCTGATCCAGGCGCAGCGAGACTTCTTCGGTGCTCACACATATCAGCGGATCGAAAAGGACGGAATATTTCACACGCCCGATTGGGCCGAGTGAAAATCGTCTGACTCTCGCGATAGTATCAGCACCCATATTTCCGCAGCCGTCGTAGACGGCGTAAGCATAAGCCCATAGGCGCCAACTTAACGGCGATTCGGCTTTGCCGCCATGATGAGCGGTGAGCCTCCGGCTCACCGTCGCGCACCCAAATTACCCGAGGCTATGCCTCCCGGTGGAGGCGGAGCCTCCGGTGAGTGTAGTGTCCTTCGGAAAGGCAGAGCCTTTCCGCTCATCATGGCGGCAAAGCCGCAAATCGACCTTAAGTTGGCGCCTATGGAGCGTAAGCCCGGGGTTGAAGCATTGAGAAAGAAGCTCGCGTAGCGAGCGACAGCAGATTCGTTCACTGGAATCTGTCGCCGGCTACGCGAGCTATTTTTTTTTCGGATCTTTCCCCGGGTTAACGCCCGGGGCTTTATGCTGTCGCCCGCTACGCGAGCTATGGTTTTCGGATCTTTCCCGGGCTAACGCCGGAGGTGTCACTCGCTACGCGGCTTGATTCAAACGATCTCCCACGCACCTTCGGTCTTCAACAACTTACTCATCAAAGCCGCGTGCACCGCATGACCACTTTTCTCCGCCGTGATCTTTCCGAGGACCGGCATTCCAAGCAGCGCAAAGTCGCCGATGATATCCAGGATCTTGTGACGTACAAACTCGTCGTCGAATCGCAGAGGAGTCTCGTTCAGCATTCCATCCGGCGTTAGGACGATCGCGTTGTCGAGGGAACCGCCGAGAGCGAGATTCGCCTTGCGCAGC
>JACDAY010000229.1 GCA_013695195.1 Blastocatellia bacterium
GGCCTTTGAACTGGGTGAGACTGACATCGGCACCAAATAGATCTTTTAGAGTTAAAACGGCATCCTTGCCAACAGCTTCGCGGGATTCACGCTCAGCAATGCTCGGAGCCGTGACCGTCAGCGTATCGACAACAAAGGTGTCGGCTTTCTTGTTTTTGCGTTTCGTGCCGGTCACGGTGACTTTTTTTCCGACGTAGCTGTACCAATTTTTCTCGGTCAGCTTAAACTTTCCCAGTTCGAGTTGATAAAGCGTAAACTTATCGCCTTCGCGAACGGCAAGCAATGTCGGATCGCCGCCCTCGACGCACGATTTAGCTTTGAGAATGTCCTCGGCGCTCCCGAATTCGACTTTAGTACGATCGGCTTCCGCCCAACAGTCGGCACAGCACACGACCTGGCCATTAAGACTGATGATGTTTTGCGCGGAAACCGGAAGGCAAAAAATTGCAAGTAAGAACAGATACAAATAAGTGTTCATTTTGATGATTTTGCGTTTTGAATAGTCTCGATCAGATCGTCGGGGATTTGCATCGCCTTAAGAAATAGCCTTAGCAACCCGTCGTCTATGAATGGCCTAATATTTTTATCAGACCTTTGTGTGACATGAGTGAAAACATCACGGCAATGCGGAAAAGGAAGAAGCCCGCTAAGGCTTCTTCCTCGTGAATAGACTCCAATTATAAATTACGCACCAGTGTTTTTCTTACCTGCGCAGCACGGGCAGCCACAGCCTTCGCCGTGTCGGCCGTCGCGCTTTCGTATTTCACATCGGTGCTCATAGTTTGCGATGCTTCGCCACCCATCTTCATAGGACACGAATCGCCGCCTTTGCAGCAGCAGTTCGGATCGTCACAGCACGCTGCGGTTGAAGATGCAGATGCATCTTTATTCTTCATCGGGCAGGAATCGCCTTTGCAGCAACAAGACATTGCCGTCTGATTTGTGGTGTTTGTTTGATTATAAGCAAAAGCGACGATCGCAAGCCCAAACAACATCAGAACTGAAATTACCAACAAAATTCGTTTGTTCATTAATTTTTCCTCACTATTTAGAAATTTAACCTTAGGTTTGACCAAACTCGCATCGGAGTCTAGCGCTTATAAAACGCACAAAAGGTATTTCTAAATTCGGAGAATACAGTTCCTGATATGGAGGTTGTTTTGGGGTAAAGTGGCGGCGCGATAGTTTGCGGAAATTGCGCGATTATCGCTGACTATCGTGAAATGCGGTCGATCTACTATTAGCTTGGAAGAAACCGGCGCGGCCTGTTGAGCTTTCTCGATCTTTCGCGTTTTATCGAAGAATACCGGCAAAAACGCACAGCAATCGGGTGACAAGCCATCGGACTGGTTCGAAATGACTTGCGCATCGTTATCGGAGACAGACTTGTCGCAGTGCGACTGCGCTTTGCTTAAAGGGCAAAACTCGCCTTCCAATGTTCCGGCAGCTGCCATTTCGCAGCAAAAAAGAAAAATAAAGCCGCTCATCCAGATCATAAGGAATCCGGCCAACGACTGATGTGATATTTTTCTGAAATGATTCATAACCCGCTTTCCACCCGGAATTGTAATCATGTAAGATGACGTGCCAGCATCTAAATATGCCTGCTAATGACAATCGTTGTCACAGCAAGTTTTACCGCGAAGTGCCTGTATTCCTTCTTTTGCAATTATCGGAACCATAACAAGCGCGGCGATCGGATCAGCATACCACCAGCCGAACAGTATATTAAGGCCCAAACCGGCCAAAAGTATTCCCGACAGGTACGCGCAAATATCGGTTTGGCGGGCATCGGCCAGCATCGCTCCGCTGTTCAAGTCGGCGGCGACTTTTCGTTTTGCACGCGCGAGCAGCGGCATTACGATCAACGACAACGCGGCAATTACAATTCCGAGATATGTCGCGTCGGGAGTTTCGCGAAACCACAGAGATTTAGCCGCATCGAAGGTTACATATGCCGCGAGAGCGAGAAAGCTGATTCCGACGAGTTTAAGTGCAAGGCGTTCACGATGTTCTCCGGAAACAAGACGCCACAACACGATAGCTCCCGATGATACTTCTATTACCGAATCCACGCCGAAACCGACAAGTGCGATACTCCCGGCCATAGCGCCAGCACCGATTGCGAACACAGCTTCGAGCGAGTTCCAGCCGATCGTCAGATATTCAAGCCGCCGCCCACGTTGGACGTTAACGGTTCGAATTATTTGTTGATTTAATACTTCCGCACTCATGCAAGTTAACATTACCGCAGTCTTGCGTTTGATTCCTGTTCTTCTTATTCCGTTCGGTTCTTCTTATTATGTGGTGAAAGAAAACATTTGAACCACAGAATAAGAAGAACCGGAAGGAATAAAGCGAAAAAACGGCACGCTGAAGAGTGAACTCAGAACCAGTTATTCTTCGACCTCTTCTCCGGTCGGCTCGATCAGCGAAGCACTTGTAACAAGGTCGTCGGTGCCGGTGCGGATTAGCATTACACCTTGGGCGCTCCGGCCGGTTTTGCGTATCTTATCGACATCTAGCCGAATAAGCTTGGCCTGCTGCGTAATGATGATAACTTCCGAATCCTCATCGACCGGGAACGACGCAACAACCTTGCCTGTTTTCGCGGTGGTTTTCATATTGATGACGCCTTTGCCGCCGCGTTTGGTCAAACGGTAACTCGATGCCAATGTCTGCTTGCCGAAGCCCTTTTCAGATATCGAAAGTATCTTCTCAACGCCTTCCGGCGAAATCGCGCATACTGCCACGACATAATCGCCGGTTTTCAAGTTTACGCCGCGAACGCCGCGTGCAACACGGCCAAGCGGGCGAGCGTCCGCTTCGTTAAAGCGAACGGCCATTCCGTCGTGTGTTGCGATCAAAATTTGCTTTGTCCCGTCTGTGCGGATCACATCGAGCAGCTCGTCGCCCTCGTCGATATTGATGGCATTAATGCCGTTGGCCCGAATATTCTGATAATCGGAGAGCGCGGATTTTTTAATAATGCCGTGTTTGGTCGCCATCACCAGGTAGGTTTCTTCGGTAAAATCGCGAACAGGCATCACTGCCACAAGCTTTCGCTCAGACGACAATTGAACGAGATTTACAACCGCTTTACCGCGGGCAGCCGGTGCAGCTTCGGGAATTTCGTGCACCTTTATCTTGAAAACCTGTCCGTTATCGGTAAAGATCATCAGATAAGCATGCGTCGAAGCTATAAACAAATGCTCCACGAAATCCTCGTTTTTCGCGGTGGCGCCGAGCCTGCCTTTGCCGCCGCGTCCCTGCTGAGAGTAGATAGAAACCGGTGTCCGCTTGATATAACCGGCGACCGTTACAGTGATTACGACGTCTTCATCGGGAATGAGATCTTCGATAGTGAAATCGACGCCCATATCTATGATCTCTGTTTTGCGCGCGTCCCCGAAATTCTTTTTGATTTCCTGAAGCTCGTCGGTGATCACTTGCCGCAAAACACTTTCGTTTTGCAGGATATTTTCAAGCTCGGCGATATGTTTGATGACGCTTTCGTATTCATCGAGTATCTTTTGGCGTTCAAGTGCCGACAGGCGGCGAAGCTGGAGATCAAGAATCGACTGCGCCTGAATATCGCTGAATCCGAGATCGCCGATTATCTTTCGAAGGTCTTTTACAAAGCCTGAAATCGGCTTGTCAGATGCTACGCCGCGCCAGTTTTTCACTTCGTCGATTCCGGCGAAATTTGCAGTCAGCCACAGCTTTGCTTCATCGACCGCGCGCGAGTTGCGGATAAGCGGAATAATATAATCGAGCGCGTCTATCGCCTTATTCAAACCTTCCAAAATATGCGCCCGTGCCAGCGCTTTGCGCAGATCGAATTCCGTCCGGCGGCGGACTACTTCTCTTCTAAATTCGAAAAAGGCCTCGAGAATTTGTTTTAGGTTTAGAACCTTCGGCTGACCGTCGACAATTGCTATGTTGATAATGCCAAACGACGACTGCATCGGCGTCAGCTTGTATAGCTTGTTGAGCACGACCTGCGGAATTGCGTCTCGTTTGAGCTCAACGACGATACGCATTCCGAGGCGGTTCGATTCGTCTCGCAGCTCTGAAATGCCGTCGAGCTTCTTTTCGTGAACAAGCTCGGCTATTTTTTCGATCAAACGCGCTTTATTGACCTGATAAGGAATTTCCGTGATGACGATAGCGTCTTTTTCACGCTCGCCGCGTCCGATGCGGTCGATCGCAGCTCTGGCCCGCATCTGAACAATCCCTCGTCCAGTGTGATATGCCCGTTGAATTTCTTCGCGTCCGTAGATGAATCCGGCAGTTGGAAAATCAGGCCCCGGAACGAATTTAATGAGTTCCTCAATAGTAATAGCGGGATTTTTGATCAGCGCGATCGTTGCATTCAAAACTTCGGTCAAATTATGCGGCGGAATCTTTGTCGCCATTCCGACCGCGATGCCTTCCGAGCCGTTAATGAGAAGAAGCGGAACGCGCGTCGGCATAACCTTCGGTTCCGAAAGCGATTCGTCGTAGTTGGGCTGAAAATCAACGGTTTCCTTTTCGATGTCGGCGAGAACTTCGTTCGTCAGCCTTTGCAGGCGGACCTCGGTGTATCGCATCGCAGCCGCATTGTCGCCGTCAATCGAGCCGAAATTTCCCTGTCCGTCCACGAGCGGATAACGCATCGAAAATTCCTGCACGAGACGCACAAGCGCGTCGTAAACCGACTGGTCACCGTGCGGATGATACTTACCGATGCAGTCGCCGACGATGCGCGCCGATTTTTTATAAGGCTTACTACTAGTATTGCCGAGCTCGTGCATCGCCCAAAGCACGCGGCGGTGGACCGGTTTAAGGCCGTCGCGGACATCGGGCAGCGCCCGCCCGATAATAACCGACATTGCGTAGTCGAGATACGAACGCCGCATCTCGTCTTCTATATTTACCTGATTACGTTCTGAAATTAAATCCATTTTTTATTCTCTAAAAGCTGACTATACTAATTGATGTTTCTCCGGTGGCGAGGGAGCTGGAATTAAAAAACTATGGAAAAAAATATCATTTAATGATATTGTTATTTTACAGGTGTTCAGCCTGTTTCGCAACTTGTAAACCTTTACAATGCCCCGCTTGCGACATCCGAAAAATTATTTCAGCATACGTAAATACATTGATATTTCCGCCGGGATCTCTATGTTGCCAACAACTGTAACCGATAAAGAAGGACGCCGCATCAAGCGTTATCCATTGGCCCTGCCGACACGTGTAGAGGTGAAAGTGGACGACAAGTTTTCGTGGAATGAGGTCACGCGTCTTGAAGACGTCTCGGCTTTTGGGGCCGGTTTTATCCTTAAGCGGCCTGTCAAACGAGGCCGCGTCATGCTGATGAGTGTGCCGATGCCGCGACAACTCCGCTGTTACGACTATCTCGAGCCTCAATACCGCGTTTGGGGGCTTGTCCGCCGTTGCGTTCCAATCACTTCAAAGACCGACAAAACCTATGCTGTCGGTGTTGCTTTCATCGGAAAAAATCCTCCGCCCGGCTTTTCGGAAAATCCTTCCAGGCTTTACGATCTTGCAAATCGAGAAGACGGCGGTCTTTGGCAGCTTGTCGCAGCTAAGCCGGTTCCGGATGAAAGCGATCTTCCGACGGAACTTCGGCGGCATTCCCGTCTCGCGATCCCTGAATCGCTGCTCCTGGAGCTGTTGGATGAAAACGGAGATGTAGCGGCAAGCGAGGTCAGTGTTACGGAAAATGTAAGCCTCGGCGGAGCTTCGGTATTTACTTCGTTTAATGTCGGGATCGGATCCTTTCTGCGCGTAAAATGCGAGCGAGGAGATATCAGTATTATTTCCATCGTTCGCGGCAGCAGCGTGGGGACGGACGGTATTGTACGGCTTCATCTCGAATTTATCGATCATTTATTCCCGCTGGAAGGAATCGAATAAAACCAGACAGGTGACAATTTTGCGAAATGTTGATTTCATTGATAAGCTTTCGGTGGCGGAAATGCCTTCTCAGGCGGAATCTCCGGCCGGAGATGCGGGCTTCGTTTCTATGTCCTTATATACAGTTGTAAAAGTAAAAGAATCCGTCGACATTTCCTGGAAGGAGGTCGCGGATGTCGTCAGCGTGTCGTCCAGCGGAGCAGGTTTTTACGTGAAGCAGCAATGTAGTGTCGGCCATTTGGTCTCTCTCATGCTGCCGCTCGAGCCTCATTTGCGGAGCTATGACCATGAAAAGGAAATTTATAAAGTCTGGGGGCTGGTTCAGCATTGCCACAAGCTTGCAGGCAGCGAACCCGAAAACTATCACGTCGGCGTAGCTTTTATCGGCAAGCACGCTCCGGAAAGTTACCGTGTCGATCCGACGCAGAGCTATAGAATTTCCGGAATGGGTGAAAACGGACTATGGAATATCGTAGAATCCGAAAATGACTTCAAAAGCCGTAGAGATGTCCGTTTTTTCAAAACCATAGATTTGTACCTTGCTATGGTAGATGGCGGAAAAGCTTCGCTTGGGGGCGAGCGGACCGTTACCGAAAACATCAGCAAAAGCGGAGCAGCCGTGATCTCGAGCCTTGATCTGAACGTCGGCGACCGTGTCAAATTTATCAGCGAAGAATACGATTTTTCGGGCCTCGCAGTCGTCTGCAACCGCCAGATCGGCGAAGATCAACGCACACGCCTGCATTTAAAGTTTGTAGAAAACTACTTTCCGATCGAATCACTTAATCTGCCTGTATTATATGTAGCGAAGGATTAGCGCAAATTCTTTGAATCTGTTTGATAGTTTCCGAGGCGCAAATCAGCATAACGAACCAGCTTCGCCGTCTTACTAATTTGCATTCTTATTGACCTGTCCGAAAATACGGGGTTGCTACCTGTAAACACGCGCCCCGACTTTCGCCATGTTATAAACATCGGCCAGCGTGTTCAGCTCAAAACGGACCCTTGTCCAATTGGCCTCCGTTGCCCGGCCGTACCTGTTCCTTCTCACATTGCGATCGATATCGCTTGCGATATTGAGGCATTTGCGAACCTCCTCTCTACTCTCGGCCCACCTATCGCGGCGGTCGAATTCGCGTGCGAGCTCATCCGTAGCCGATTCGAGATCGCTGGCACGCTTGTTCAACAAGTCCTCACGGTTTGTGTTGTTCAAACGGCTGCGGTCAAGAGACCTATCGAAATTCCGGACGAAATTGTCGACTCTGTCTTCAACCCGGTTAATGATCGCTTTGACCTGAGCTTTATTGACGCTTCGTCCGCGTGCCTCGCGCCGCATCTGAGCGTACGACGTATCAGCAATTAAAAATATCATCAATACCCCTGCGAAGCCGGTAAATATTTTTATAAGATTTCTATTCATTTTGTTTCTCCTTTTCGATCTAAACTATTCCAAATTTTTGAATCCACGCAGAATCTCCGTGCGGTCTTTGCCCATTTTTCTGACGTTTATGTTACCGGAAAAGCCGAAGAATTTAACTCGAAATACCCGGCGTCCCGGCATATTTACTATAATCCGCGGCCTATTTTTACACCTTTTCATCAAACCATTTTTCGGTCATGTCGCACCACATCGCAAGGCCTTGCCAAACACCGAATTTTCTGTAATGTTTTTCGATCTTTTTATCGGCGCAAACCTTTTCGCGGTTATGTTTCTTATAAAACTGCCCTCGAAGCCATGAATCGAGCGCCAATCCGTCGTAACGGCCCAGCAGCTTCAGCAGATTTTCGGCCGCGTAATCACCGATGCCTTTTATCGACTTGATTTCTTTTTTCAACTCTGCGGTCGGCAATTCGGACCGAAGCCACGATTCGGGGTCGAGCCTGCTTCCGGCAACTGACTCCGCCAGTTCCACAAAAAATGGCGAACGATATCCCGCTCTGATCTCGCTTCGAAAAAAATCTTCTGAAACTTTTCCCAATGCTTCGGGCGTTGGAAAGGCCTTTTTCCCGTCAGCCGCAGGAAGTCCGATCTTTTCTACCAGATTCAAGGTCATTTTCCTGGTCAATGCCCACGAGCAATTCGTAGTACAGAGAGTTTTTACCAGGTCCTCAAAAACCGTCGCCGAACGCAAAAGTCTTCCGGCGTTTGCATTTGCTACCCACGCCAGGCCGTTCGAATTAGCTATAGCCGTATAAAAATCATTAAGATCATCGTCCAGCCTGAAGATATGGCGGACATCGGCGATAAGTTTGTCCCGATCGAAATCGGCTTGGGGTATTTCGATATCCAATTTCCCGCCGCCATCGCTGATTCGTGCTGAAACTGAATTGCCCGATTTCCCGTCCGTAAAAACATAGCTCAGATGGCCGGTTTCCTCGTCAAGAACAAAAGGCGGCAGATCGCTCCAACCATGGCTTCCGACCGTGTATTTGAAACTGAAATTGGCCGGGGTTTCGAGCGAAATAATTTTTAACATATCGTAATGATAGAGCCGCAACAATCTATTTACAAATCTTTACGATTTTTTAGACCAAGCTGCCGGCTGATACGTCTAAGAGAGCAACAGGAACGCTTTTTTGCTATTTGCCACGTAATTAAAAAGCTTGTTTTTTGCAGCTAAACGGATTAAAATGTAAATATTCTTCAACGGCGCCAATCTTCTGCCTGCCGCCGCGTTTTACTCTTAAAAAAAAATTATATGTTAACAAACGGCCATTTGGAGGAAAGATATGGTAAGCATGAAAACGCATAACATTTTGCGAATTTTCACTGCCGCGCTCGCGGTTTGTCTTATGGTGATTTCCGCTTTAGCGCAGGATGATCCGGACCCTAATTCGCCGACGCCCATTTTACTTGCCGGACCCGACCGGACTCGCGTCCTTGCGGTTCCGACTCGTAGAATTCGGCTCTTTGATCAAGGGGCAGCGAGCCGCCAGGCGTTTCCGCCAAATTCGAAAATTACTATATACGTAAGAAATGTCGATTTGATGGAAGGCGAAGGAGCCAATGCGTTCCGGGTATATGCCGAAGATGCCAAAGGCCGGCAATTCCGGTTTCCCATACTTGCATTTCGCGTAAGTGATCCGGAAAAAAGCACTTATGCCGTTACAATTCGGCTTCGCGATGACATCGGATACTGGCAGTCACCCATACCGAACGGCGATCTGCTTATCAGGATCGCCTGGCGCGGGTTGACAAGCGATCGTCTACGTCTCGGCTACGGCTCGACGGGCGGCAGTATAAAAGACGACCCGATTCCTTTCTCATCAGCAAGAACGGCCACTTCTAAATTTTTTAATAATGAGGACGCGGCGGAAAGTTCGAGGCCCGGATACGTTGGCTACCGTTGGTCCGGCGACAGGATGAGGTTTTTGGAGCAGGCGGCTTTCGGACCGACCTCGGCGCTCGACTCGCGAATTCGGAGGATAGGTCTTAGAACCTGGCTCCACGAGCAATTCGAAGCTCCTTATCCCTCACTTACAAATCCTTACCCGAATATTCCTTTAAAATCCACCGACGCGCAGAACGTAACTCTAGGATGCGGGGCTAATAACAATACTCTCGAATACCGCACCTGCATACGCGACCATTACACGATGTACCCTGCTCAGGCATGGTTTTTCAAAGAGGCGTATTACGGCGAGCCGCAGCTTCGCCACCGCGTTTCATGGGCTTTGTCGCAAATATGGGTGATCTCCGGTGTCGATACCCAACAGGCAAGTTGGCTGATCGATTATCATCAGGTTTTGTCTGAGCACACGTTCGGCAATTTCCGCAACCTGATGAAGGATATGACGCTTAATCCGGGCATGGGCAATTATTTGGACATGGCGCGAAGCACGAGGAATAATCCTAACGAAAACTATGCACGCGAGATCCTGCAGCTGTTCGCAGTAGGTTTGTTCATGCTGAATCCGGATGGAACTTTGCAGCTTGACGGGCAGGGCCAGCCGATCCCGACATACGATCAAAACACCGTAAATAATTTTACAAAGGTGTTTACCGGCTTCTCGTTTTGTAACACGACTTGTCCGAACTCGGCTCCGGGTATAGTGAATTACAAGGATCCGTTGATTCTCAATCAGAATAACCACGATATAACTGCAAAAACACTTTTGAGTTATCCTGGAGCCGTAAACCAAAATATAGCTCCCGGTTTGAACGGTAACACCGAGATCGATCTTGCTTTGGATAATATTTTTATGCATCCGAACGTCGGCCCGTTCGTAGGTAAACTTCTCATTCAGCATATGGTTACGAGCGACCCGACACCGGCATACGTCGGCCGTGTTGCAGCCGTCTTTAACAACAACGGCCTTGGCATCCGAGGAGATTTGAAGGCGGTTGTCCGGGCAATTCTGCTCGACCCCGAAGCACGCGGGGACGTCAAAACCGACCCGAATTTCGGCAAGCTTCGCGAGCCGGTTCAATTTGCGACGAATATTTTCAGAACGTTTAATGTAAAGTCCGCGAATCTGGCGCAAAACAGCGACGGCGTATTTTACCCGCAGGCTAATAATTTGCTGGGGACAATGGGTCAGTCGGCGTTTTATTCGCCAACAGTGTTTAACTATTTTTCGCCTGACTATGTGATTCCGGGAACATCGCTCCTCGGCCCGGAGTTCGGGGTAATGACAACCGGGACGGCCATTGCCAGGGCAAATTTTGTGAATACAATGGTTTTTGCTCAGATCAGTACCAGCGAAAACGTACCCCTCGGGACTAAGCTCGACTTTGCGGAAATGCAGGCGCTTGCCGCCGCCGATGCGACCGGTAATCAACTGCTTGACGCATTGAATCAAAAGATGATGCACGGCGCGATGTCGGCTTCGATGCGTAGCACAATTCTGACTGCCGTTACGAACATTGCGAGCACAAATCCTTTAGCAAGGGCGCAGCAGGCAATTTATCTTGTAGCGACGTCGTCGCAATATCAAATCCAGAGGTAACAACTATGACAGAATCAAGACGAGAATTTTTGAAGAAATCCGGTGGTTGCGCTCTCGGCATGGCGGCTGTTGCAACACAGATGCAGCATCTCGGAATGATGAGCGCCATCGCCCAAAAGGTCGACGACGATTCGAGCCGTCCCGAAGGCGGCGACGCGTACAAAGCCCTCGTGCTCATCTTCTGGTCAGGCGGAAACGACGGGAACAATATGGTAATCCCCAACCATGACAGCCCGACGATCAGTAATTATAACGCCTACAGCGCAGCACGCGGAGCGCAGGGGCTTGCCATTGCAAGAAATACTCTTTTACCGATAACCGTTCCACGAATGGGCGCTCTTGAGTATGGGCTGCATCCTGCTCTCGGCCCGGTTGCAGGAGGAACGAACAACGGTATTCACGAGCTTTGGGCGCAGCAGAAAATGGCGATCGTGACGAATTGCGGCACTCTGGTGCAGCCGACGACAAAAGCCCAATATCAAATGTCTTCGCACAGGAAACCTTACCAATTATTTTCGCATTCGGATCAGACCGCACAGTATCAAACCAGCATCTCGAACACCCAATCTTTTACCGGCTGGGGCGGACGTGTTTCCGATAAAATGACGGCGGGCAGCAATCCGGCCGGTTTGATACCAATGATCACGTCGATCAGCGGCGCTCAGTTGTTTACCGCCGGACAGACAACCCTGCCGATGGCGATAAACGATTCGAACACGCTTTTGGCCAATGTTTTGAATCCGGCGGGCTTTACAAACACCGGCGGCCCGGCTCGGCTCACGGCTTTTAACCAATTGCGGTCATTAGATCTGGAATCGAATTTTGTTGCCGCCGCCAGCCATGTTACAGATCTGGCTATGCAGGCAAATTCCGCGCTTCAGACTCCCGGAGATACGACCACAGTATTTCCGAATACGGGCATCGGCCGCCAGCTCCGGCAGGTTGCCCGGTTAATAAAGAAACGTACCGATCTGAACGTCAACCGGCAGATCTTTTACTGTCAGATCGGCGGGTTCGATACGCACGCCAATCAACTTGCAAGCCACACAACCTTGTTTACACAGTTCAGTCAGGCTGTACGTTCGTTTTATGACGAAATGGGTGTGCAGGGCGTTCAAAACGATGTAACTACATTCACGTTATCAGATTTCGGACGCACGCTTAACCCGGCAGGTTCGGGCACGGGAGTCGGCAGCGATCACGCGTGGGGCAATCATATGTTCGTGATGGGCGGCTCGGTTTTGGGCGGCGATTTTTACGGGATGAACACGCCAAACGGCACGCCTTTCCCAACGCTCACGCTAGGCGGAATAGACGATACCGACAGCAGCACTGCGCCGCGCGGCCGCTGGATACCGACAACCTCTGTCGATCAATATGCCGCGACGCTCGCCCGCTGGTACGGGCTGCAGCCGGACCAGCAGAGTTTGGTATTCCCTAACGTTGCTAACTTCCCGACCGCAAATCTCGGCTTCCTGCCGTAATACGAGTAACACCAGGCTTTTTGCCGTTTATGTTGCGTCCTCCAATAAACTCGCCGTGTTGATCCAAATCGTCAACACGGCCTTTTTGCGAAGTTAGATTCGCATTAACTCACGGCCTCTACCTCTTGAACTTTGATCTTACACGACATAAACTTGTAAGAGCGTGAATTTACCTAATTATTTAACAGTCGCAAGGATCGTTATCGTTCCGCTTCTTGTTGTTGTGCTTCTTACACCGTTTGCTGACCGATGGTTCGGGATTAACGGTTACGCGCTTGCGATCGGTATTTTCCTCGCCGCGTCTCTCACGGATATCCTTGACGGCCAGATCGCGCGGCGTCGAAATCAAGTTTCCAACCTTGGCAAATTTCTGGACCCGATCGCTGACAAGCTTTTGGTTTCAGCCGCGTTGATAGTATTAGTGGAAAAAAACCTCGCGCCGTCGTGGGCTGTCGTGATCATTCTCGGCAGGGAATTTATTATCACCGGCCTGCGCTCGGTCGCCGCGTCCGAAGGCATTGTTATTGAGGCACAAAGTATTGGTAAGCTAAAAATGTGGGCGCAATGCATCGCTGTCGTCGCTTTGCTTGTCGCGGCCGCAACAGGCGTTCCTCCTGTCTCTAACTTCGGCCTGGACTATCCCGCGTTTCGATTCTGGGAGGTCGAGGAAGTGCGCGTTGCTTTTACAAATCTCTCAAATCTGGCTTTTACCGCCAACGATTGGAAGGTTTTCGGCTATCTCGTCGGCCGCGGTGCGTTGTGGACCTCCGTGATTCTGGCGATCTGGTCGATGTACGATTATTTCAGCTACTTTTTTTCCGAAAATAAAAGACGCAAATCAACTGCCCGGCCATCCGCCGAATCCACTCTTGCCGATATATCTAAAATTTAAACGAAAAAAAGGCACTCGAAACTTAAACGAATCGACCGCCTTCTTTCTGCCTCTTGCTTACTGCTTACCGCTTACTGCACTTCTACCCAATCGCCTGTGTGGATTTCCTGTGCGGTTCGCGTTATCACTGCTGTCGCGGTTCTTTCTTTTACATTCAGGATCACCATTTCTCCCACAATCTTTCGCAGGCGGGCCGGCCGGTCGTCCCTGACTTTTGCAATCTTAACGGCTGTCCCTGTTCCTTCTTCCAGCGGGCGAAATATCGTCAAAAAATCGCCTACCTGCATGTTATCCTCAGCTCCGAGATCGATATAAACTATCTGTTCGCGTCCGAGCATCTGCTGATTGTCGCGGGCCATAAATAGCCTGCCACGTGCCTTGCCAGTGGGTTCGGCGTAAAGATCGAGAGCGGCACGCGTCTGAAACATGGGGCTTGTCCGCACCGGCACCGTCTGCACAAGATCGCCGAGATGAAGGTTGTCGCAGGAAGTTTTCACGCGGGCGACCGAAACACCCTCTTTGACCCGTATAACCTCGAGAGCTCCAACTTCCCGTACGTAAAACCCGAGCCTGTTCTTTTTCGTCCAGCGTGTGCTAACCTGTCCACTCGGGCGTACGACTGAGAACATATCGCCGACCTTCACGCCTTTATTCGTGCCCATATTGATATAAACCACGTCGTTTTCGGCATAGTTAAACTGGTCCTGTTCTTCCACCGCGCCCACCAGCTTATTGCTCGTATCCATAGGTGAAGTCTGTACAAAGCCCGCGCAGTACAGATTATTTCTCTCCGCAACCGCCATTGGCCTGGTGTTGGCAGCAACCAGCGTCGACGTGGTCTGCGTCTTGGACTGAGCGGCCGCTGTGGATGCAGATATGCACAGCATTCCAAAAATTATTGCGACATCTCTTTTGAGAAGGATTTTGAAAAAGTCTTGAAAATTCACAATTTTCTCCTTTTTAACTGTTCTTGATTTTTATTCGGAAAACCTTTTGGTGAAATAACTCGGCTCGTTTGTGGAGGCAAGATTGCCTATGGTTGGCAACTGTTATTGTAACGCTAAAATTCGCGGCAGGTCAACAATTTTTTTTTAGCGTGGTGCACAAGTTTTAACCGATTCCGGCTTGCTATTAAAAGAAGTGATTTGCTAGTATTTTCGTTTGCGGCTGCCGCCTGCGGCGCTGTTGCCGGTGTAGCTCAGTTGGTAGAGCAGTTGATTTGTAATCATCAGGTCGGCGGTTCAAATCCGTTCACCGGCTCCACCTTTTATAAGGGTTTCAACGTATTTTTGTTGAAGCCCTTATTTCGTTGTGTAGCAATAAATGTAGCGACTACGCGCTTTTTTGCGGACTTTTTGACCTCATTTTCGAGTCTGACGGTTTCGCAAATGACATAAAACGACTTGATTGATAAGCATTTGCTCCATCGTGTTTGCGGAATCATAGCCCATTTCAGCTCGCTTTTCGTGCATCTGCCGCACGTATATCTCTTTCATTAGGGCCGAGCCCGTGTAAGTGTTTATTACGCCTTTAATCGCCCTTTCACCGATCTCGTTGAGTTTGACAAGTTCATTATTCTCATCCATGTGCTGCCTTAACATCTGCAGATGTTCCGGCGCCGGTTTCTCTTTATCTGTCAGCTTAACGAGTTCGCTTATTGACGGCTGTTTTGTTGTCGTTTTTAAGTCCGTTTTTCGCCATTGTCTTGTGTGCTCATGATAACCATTGAGTAAGAAAAGGGCATCTTCCGCCGCCTTGGCTTGCTTGCTGAGGTAATCAATCAGAGGGTCGAGTGCCTCATGTTTTGCTTCACGTTTTCGAAGGAATGACGTTCAAGCATAGCCTCTTCTTTTCGTTCCTGCTTCAGGAGGTTCAACAAATACGCGAAATCGCCTTTACCTGAATAGACGGAGACTACACGAATTCGCCGCGTCGCTCTTTTGTGTACATGTACAGATTGTTCCCGCGTCGCTCTAAGCCCATTGGCCCATTGTGCTACACACCTTATTTCTTGCACCGCTTGTTTGAAAAGAGTTTTTTGCAACGGCAGTATAGGTTTTTTAGTTTCAAAACCGATGCCGGGACAGTCGCGCTAATTTCAGTGAGTCTGTAATATTCCTTGGTTCCTAGACCTCTTGCCTGATATATAATATTACGATAAAAAGATCCAAATTGCTCGATATTTTCTGTCAGAACCGAGTGCAAAGACGATATGTACAAATCGACCGGGACCGTGTTGCGGGGAGATAGTGCGATGAGCTAGCGGTTCGGTTTCCATTTGAGATTCTATTGTAAGCCTCCCTTAAAATAGTACCAGACAAGAAAAAAGTTTCCGGTCAAAATTGGAACATAGGAGGACCGGGAAATAACAAGATCGAAGTATAGCTAGTAGCAGATTATAGGAGTATTAAGGCAGGTTGAGGGAGGAATGACGGTGGCTTGTATCTTGAAAATTGACTACTTAGCAACTATCTTGGACGCTTGATAGTTGGTTGGAAAAGATGAGTCCGACATCCTTTTGGATGAGGGAGTTTGAAGAAGAAAACCGGCAATTAAAGAGGATGGACGCGGATGTTTCACTTGAATGCCGGGCGTTAAAGGACTCAGCCCTAGCATATCTTTATTTTATTTATCCGCTCCCGCGGATAGGGGACAAAGGCGGTGTAGTGAGGACGTCGCCCGAAAATGGGGCAACGCTGTGGGAGGTGTGATTGTCAAGAAATCACTCCTTCTTTTTCGTTTTTCATAAAGCTTATTTTACGACTTTACAAAATAAGGTTTAGCTTCATACTTGGTACATCCCACTATGGGCTAAACAAAAATATGGCATTTCTTTGGAAACAAAGAACAAATTCGCTTTATTTTAAGCGGACAATTTTTCGGATTTGTCGACTGGCGCCCTTATGCCTGATTTTTCTTTTCGTTTCCACAATTTTTTCACAATACCGAATTGAAAGCTGGTCAACCGGACAAGGTTTGCCCCATAAAACGGTGCGCTCAGTTTTGCAGACGCGCGATGGCTATATCTGGGCGGCGACTTCCGACGGCTTGGCGCGTTTTGACGGTGTCCGGTTCACCGTTTTTAATACTGTGAATTCTCCCGGCTTAAAGACCAACCGTTTAGATTTTCTGGCGGAAACTCTGGATGGAAGCCTTTGGGTTA
>JACDAY010000255.1 GCA_013695195.1 Blastocatellia bacterium
CCTGCCTGTTCATCACCATTAGCTCCGTTATCGAAAAGCGGCTGACTAGTTATTGTCTTGCCGTCTTGATCTTCAATCGTGGCAGTTACATTTTTAATTTTTGCCGGCTGTAAAACCGAAAGCGAGACGCGCTCGCCGGCGACATAGCTTTTCGCACTTACGACAGCATTTTGCGATTCGATATTGACGGATTGCGGCTGACGCACAACAAACCGCGCCGGGCGGCTTGCTTGGAAGGTTAGGTCGTCAATGATGAAGTGATAAACAATATCCGCATCGGCTTGTTTGAGATCTGCAATAATGTAAAAAGCTTCAATTCCAACTCCCTTTGTTATCGCTTTATTTCCGTTGCAGCGAAAGTCCCTGAGCAGAATTTCTTCTCTTATCCAGCCGTTTGTTTTTGCCTGAATTTGTTTAACGTAACGGCAATTGTCGCTCCCGGCGATACCGATTTCTATTTGGTCATTAACCCGCGCGTGATTGAGGTAATAAGCAAAAGAAAGTTTTGTGTTTTCATTCATTTGCAAAAACGTCTGCCGGATAAAACCGAACCGCATTCGGTCGTTACGGTTCGGTTTTAAGACGCGCATCAAAGCGCGTCCCCCGGGCGCGTCGTAATCACTCGTCGGCGTTATCGAAGGCTCATAACCGTAGTCCTGCGGCGGCGGATAACTTGCAAATTGCCCGAGTCTGTCGTGCTGAAAGTTTTCCTGCAAAGTAAAAGGCTCGGACAGTGATTGCGCGAAAGACGGTGATTGAAATACGCCGAAGCCGCATATTAAACCCAGGGCGAAGACGACAAAAACACGGTAGATCATTTTTCTGTCGGACTTATTTTTTTTCATACTTCTTGATTCAATACTCATTTCGTGACACCCCAATGTTTATCGAAGAAACCGCCGCCAACAAATTGCGTTTTTTCTCCCTTTAAAGCGCGATTGTCAAAAATCACGTAATCAGGCAATTCGTTCAAACGCAGCCTTCCGGCGGTTTGCATACTGTCGGCGCTCACGCCTCCGGCAATAACGACGTAACGGTTTTGGTTTAGCGGATTCGGATAGACCAATGCCATTCCGACATCTTCATTCGTAAAAGTTTTATCGCCGACTCGAATTCCGCCCGCACTGAATTTAATCGGAAGCTGGTCATTTATTCGGGCAATCAAAGAATTGATTTGCGGGTTTCCAAAAAGAATCAAGTTATATTCGTTAATATCCTCTTTCGTTATTTCCGAATCCGCTTTTACTTTCACGATTCCGTTTGCCCGCGCCATCCATTCATGCCGCAAAGCCTCGGCCGCGCGACGCGACGCAGCGAAAATCGCCTGATCTTTTAAATTTTTAGGATTTGTGCCGATGACAAAAAGAAACGGGCGATTAAAAGCATCGCTGATTGTTCCATATTTTTTTTCGGTCTTTTTTAATGGCGCCGGTGAAAGAGGAATTATTCGTGCCGGGTTTCCGCTTCTATCGAGCTGCACGGCAACTCCGCCAAACCTGTTCTCCGCGTTTTTGCCAAGCTTCCGTAAATCCGTTTCGTTTAGTAATTGCAGATAACTTCCGTCTGATTCGCGCCGCAATGTGAGTTTTTTAGAAGTCGGTAATTCGCCAATAAAAATCGTGCGATTATCAGCGGTGACTGTTACTGGCTGGTTTATATCGACCAGTTTTTCGCCAAGCGTTAAAGTAAATTGCGTTATATTGTTTTGCCGCACGGCAATCGTATTCGGTGCTTTTACTTCGGCTTCTATGCGGGCGAATTGATTAGCTTCATCCAACTCATCTATGACAACCCAATAAGCCCTCCGGTAGCGCAAAGTGTCAGTCTTGAAAATCACCCGCTTCGGCGCGATCATGCGGCGATTGTGCTTCTGAAAATACGTCCAAATGGGCGGTTTATCTACAACTTCAACGCCGTAGTGCTTTCCGCGCGGTCCCCACCAGTGTCCGCCCTCCGGATTTTCATCATATACAAATTTGTAATCAAGTTCTTTAAGGCGCGCCGCCATCCTGCGGCTGTGTTCGACCGCCACATTATCGTCTTTGGCGCCGTGAACGATGTAAGCGGGAACGTGCAAAAGGTTTTCGACAAAAAGGAGCGGGCTCCAACTTTCCAGGAGAGGTTTTTGGAATTGTTGCTGCGTTGACCCGGGCGCGCTGCTCATTGCCGGATGATAAAGAAAATAATCTGCATAACCCGCCTGCGGCGAAATGCTTGCCCAGAGATCTGGGCGGCGAACTCCCTGAAACCAGGCTCCGTAACCGCCCATCGAATGACCTGAAAGATAAATGCGGTCATCGTCTATTCGGTAACGGCGTTTTACCTCCGTCATGACTTCATCAATATCAAGTTCCCCGACGTCGCGATAGCGGTTGTTTCCGCGATCGTGAACGGCAACCTGAATTGTCCACTCTTTCGGCTCGAAAGAGATGATATTCTGCCCCCAGCCGGTCACGTGCGCTCCGTGCAGCAAAAGAATCAAAGGATAGGCTTCACCGGATCTGTAAGCGGTCGGAAGCAAAACGGAAAAGGGCTGCACCGAACCGTCGACAAATGAACGGTAAGTTGTCACGAAATATTCGGCTGGTTTTCTGACGCGCGGGATAAATCCGAAATCCAGCTCTTCCGCCCCGGCGGAAATGCGGACTTGCAAAGGTTTAATTGCATTTCCGGGCGCAAAGGGTTTCCCGGCAACCCAGAAAGGTATCCGTTTAACCTCTCCGGCTGAAAGACCTACCTTTTCGCTCAAAGAAGGGAAAACAAGTTCGTTCCCAAGCAGCTCGACAATTACATTGTCAAGCTTTGTTCCGCTTACGTTTGCTACTTCAACCTGTCCCCAAGCTCCTTCATTGCGGTCACCGATACGAAAGTCAGAAACGACAGTCGCAGTTTGATTGACAAATATTTTTCCGGCGGGCTGGCGCACTGTTAACTGCAATTTTGAGTCACCACCTCCTTCGGTCTTGATAAGCAAGTGATTTACACCTTTTCGCAACGGGAGCACCAGCGTGTCTTTATCCGGTTCGGTTTTACGCGAGAGACGGCTTTCATAGAGCACTTCGCCGTTTAATCGCACCTGCACGTTAATGCCGCTGCCGATAGTTGTGACCACAGACTTTTCTTCGTCAGCTAAAATCTCCGTATAAGCGTAAGCAATCGAGCGCTTTCGATTATTCCAAATTTTGCCGAAATCAAATTCTCCTTTTTCATTTGGTTTTACTTCCTGCCACTTAATCTCCGGGTGATTATTTCCAGCATTCGCGCCTGCTTTCGGGCGCACTCGCGTTTCATCGCCTAAATAATCGGCAAACAACGCATTTTCGCCGGAAGCGTCGAATGCACCCGCAGCCAGCCAATTAAGTTGAATTGGATTATCGGGTACAACCCTGCCGAACACCGATGTATAACATACGGCGACCAGCAAACTTATACTGAATTTCAATAACCAGTTATTGTTCTTCATCTTCAACTTTTTTGGTTACAGAGCATTGAATAGACGCTGATTACCTGTATCTAATTCTTAAATTCTTCTTCCAGCACATGCCAGAGTTTTTCCCGGGTCAGGCTGCCGCCCGCGAAAATAATAATGCCCTGGGGTTTCGCTTTACGAGCTGCTTCGATTGAAAGCCTCAGTTTATCAGGCGGCATAAAGCCCTTCGGCAGATCATTACGAAAAGCGGCGATTTTCTTGGCAAGTTCATCAAGCTGAGCGGGCATCGCGCGGCGCCCTTCATTTGCACTAATGGCGTTGACGAGCGAGCCGATTTCACGCTCGCTTTCGGGCGCGAATTGTGCCAATCTTTGCCTGGTCGTTTCGTATGCAGTTTTAATTGCGCGCATTTTTTCGGCACGACCCTTTGCGTCTGCTGTCGCTAATTCTTTAAATTCGCCGAGGCGGTCACGGAGGTCGTCAAACGGCTGATATTCTTCCCGGTAAAGATAATTCGAAGCGATGCCTGCGTACAGGGGTCGCTTGCCCCGAATCCATTCAATTTGCCGCGCGGTTGACTCGGTCAGATGATCGAGGTACGTTTCAAAACTTCCCGCAAAGTGACTGCGATACGTCATCGGCATATAAACGTCAATCCATTCATTCCACTGATCCCAATGCTGACCGATGAAACGCGCGCTGATAATCGGATTTTTGAAAACGGCGGCTGAAACTCCGACTTTCGGGTTAATGCGTTTAACGCTTTCCGTCGTTTCGCGCACGAATTTTTCAATTTGATGCGCGCGATAATCGTAGAAAAAGTACCGCATATCCGGTGGACCGCCGGGAATTGTGCTCCCGTTCAGAATGTAGTCGGCTTTTTCGCGGCGGTCGCGCGTGTCCCAATCGGCGGGAATCATGGTCGGGTCGCTCCACCAGTTCGCTTCAATCCTCGGCTGTCCGTGTT
Source organism: Blastocatellia bacterium (assembly GCA_013695195.1). GTDB lineage: Bacteria > Acidobacteriota > Blastocatellia > Pyrinomonadales > Pyrinomonadaceae > OLB17. Next base: position 4,398 of record JACDAY010000255.1, read on the forward strand.
TGACGCGGAAACGCTCTTCCGGGCGGGTTTCGTAGGATAACATCGCGTGGCGCGGAATGTGTTTTATGCAGTAGTCGCAAAAACAATATCCTTCGGGCGCGACATCGCCCATGTAGCGGACATAATCGTGATGAACGCTGTCCACTTTGTAATTTCTGACAATCTCTTCGTACAAGGGAATGAGCCATTGGTCGGTATAACCGGGTCGGCGCGCGGGGCACATCCAGACATAAGGATACGGGCGAGTTTTGCCGAGCTTTTCCGACAAAGTAGTTTCGCCGTCCGGATTTAACTGCGCCCATTCAGGATGTTCTCGAAAAGCCGCGCCAGTTGCACCTTCCATATAATCAACGAGCCAGGCGTCAACTTTAATGCCGACCGCATGAGCTTCGCGGACGAGATGTTCAAGCATATCGAAGTTTTCATAGCCTTTGGCAATCGCCTGAGGAAAACGTTTGCTCTTCCAGTAGAGCCCGCCGATGCTGTCTTTGACGTCCATCACGATGACGTCAATATGAGCCTGTTTGCACTGCGCGACAAATGCCCGTACCCCTTCGACTGTTGTTCCGACATCGGTCGGATGCGCCCACAACGCATGAATTTCTCCGCGCGGCGCTTTTCTACTTTGGGCACTTGCCAAAGTAAGGGGAAATGTAGTCGCAAATACTAATAAAATTAGTCCGACGATAAAAATTCTTCTTGTCATTTTTCTAACTTCCTTTAATCATTATTTTCAACATTCCCAGCCGCTCGGAGCGAGCGGAAAACGCCGCGTCGCGCCCAGCGCCCGATGAATAGGCCGCCACTCGCTGCGCAAACCAACAATGCAGTTACAAAGACAGACCAATGCCCGCCAAACGGGCTGATGACGGCAAGTATCGCCGAGGCGCAAAACGCTACGCCCAAAACGCAATCAATTAAATCGCGCAAAGTTTCGCTTTTGATTCGCTGCCTTTCTTCGCTGCTGAATTCCATGACGACCGGATGCCAAAACCCCGGCGGGCGACACCGGCGATAAAATTCTCTCAGCGTTTCGATTTTTTCAGGTGGAGTTAAAAGACTGATAATTACGATCGTTGCAAAACCCGAACCGAAAAGCAGCAGAAATCCCTGCCAGAACGGATGCGCCTGTTCGTTTGAAAAACCGAGCGGAAACCAGACGATGTAACTCAAAGGCAAGCCGATAACGAGCGCGGCGGCTTCCCCGTAGATATTCAAACGCCACCAGAAAAATCTCAGCCATGAGAGCGGCAGGATAAAGGCGAAAACAACCGAATTGATAAACAAAAACCAGGCCCGCAAGCCTTCGACAAAGTAGTAGGTGACAACAATCGACAGCGCGAAAATCAAAACCGAGCCGATTCGCCCAACCATCACATAATGTTTTTCGCTTTCGCCGGAACGCACGAAAGGTTTATAAAAGTCGTTGACGATATAAGAAGCGCCCCAGTTCATTTGTGTGCTGATGGTTGACATATACGCCGCAAAAATTCCCGCAACAAGCAAACCCAGCAATCCGACGGGAGCATATTTAACCACGATCATCGCCCATATTTCGCCGGGTTCCGCGACAGTGTTCGGAGGAAAAAGCGCGGCGGCGATGACGCCCAGGAAAATAAACGGCACGACTCGAATGATGAGCGTCAGCAGGGTATTGAAAAGCTGACCGACCTGCGCGTGAAATTCGTTTCGCGCGGCCATAAAACGTTGGGCCGTAGCACCTTCACCGCCCGTCGGCGAAGCGGCAAAGAAAAGCCCCTGTACGACAAACGCCATAATCGTCAAGGTGTCTAGTCCGGGCGCAGGGAACGAGACACTGAAAAAGGATTCCGCATTTGCGCCGCGCACGGTGTCAATCGTTTGATAGACCTGCTCCATTCCGCCGACGCTCACCAACACAATCGGAACTAAAATGATATTGCCGATAAGAAAAATTCCAAACTGATAAGCATCCGTGTAAGCCACCCCGATGAGTCCCGACGTAGTTGTATAAACAGTCGTCACGATCGCCGAGAAAAGTATCAAATAAATAGGCTCCCAGCCGAGAATCGGTCCCAAAGCCGCACCCAGCCAGCCCGAAACATATCCCATCAGGACGATGATAAATACACACATAAACACGGAATACACGCCCCGATACATATGCGCAAACTTGCCCCCATAACGAATGCCGAACATCTCTGCAGAAGTGATCGTGCCCAGACGCCGCCAATATTTCGACCACAATACCGCACCAATCGGCATCCAGATAACGTACGGTATCCACCAGACAGCGTTACCAAGAAGCCCGCCTTGATAGGTAAGCATCGTGACCGCCGGAGCAAGCCCTGCATCCGTATAAGTGGCAACCGCGGAAAGAGCAATGATCCACCATGGCAGGTCGCGTCCCGAAACAAAATAATCAGCCACACTGCGACCGGCGCGGCGCATAAAGTAAAGACCGACGCCGAGCATGAACAGGAAATAAAGACCGACCACTAACCAATCAAGCGTTCTCAATTTGTCCACCTCACTTTATTCATAAGTGTTCCGATGCCTTTGATTTCGCTGACCAGTTCGTCGCCATCAGCAAGTGAGTTCGCTTTATCTCCCAGACCTGCGCCCGGGGGCGTTCCAGTAGAGATAATGTCTCCGGGTTCGAGCGTCATGATCGAAGAGATATAGGCGATCTGCTCGGGAATGCTGAATATCATTTCCCCTGTTGTGCCGAACTGCCGCAGTTCCCCGTTAAGATAAAACTGAATTTTTAGATTATGCGGGTCGTCGATTTCGTCTTTTGTCACAACCCACGGTCCGCACGGCGCGAATCCGTCGAACCATTTCCCTGCCAGCCAATCGCAAAAGCCGTCCATTTCCCGCAAGTGACGGCTCTCGATACGAGAGTTCAAACCGCGCTCGGAAATATCGTTGAGAATCGTGTAACCGAAGACATAATCATAGGCGTCTGCTTCGCTGATATTTTTCCCGCGTTTGCCGATAACGACGGCAAGCTCTGTTTCCCAGCCGACCTTGACGTTTTGTTTGCCGAGATTGATAACATCGCCATCACCGATCAGCGAAGTTGACGGTTTTAGAAAAAGCTGCTGCGTAAATCGCGATTGCTGCTCGGGCTCGACGTAACCGCTTTCGGCAATATGCGCGCGGTAATTTCCCGCCAGACAGATGATTTTGCCCGGACGTTCGACCGGCGCGCAAAGGGTCGCATCCTGCAAATCAGTTAAATCTTTTTGCAGAGTTTCATTTTCCGAAACCTGCCGGTCTAAATCTTCCAGACGAAGCAAAAAATCTTCCCCTTCTTCCATCAACGAAACAATATCCGAGTCGCCTCCCGTCATATCGGAAAGGTAGTAAATTCTTCGCTCAAAAGCGGACGGAATAAGTCCAACTTTCTTTTTTCCGTCAATTTTAAAGGTGGCTAATTTCATTCTGTCGTGATTATATTGATTATTTACTCGATCCCGATTTCAGCATTCTTGTCGGCAATTTTTTCAGCCCTCTCATTTTTTTCCATTTCCTCTCGATGCATAAACCTTCGATGAAGCTTGTAAAGTGCCGCCCCGAGCAAACAAAGCACAACTCCGGAACTAAGGTTGATATATCGCCCGATGCCGGCGGGCTGCGCGACACTTGCAATAACCAGCATCGCCCCGGTTCCGATTGTTACCCAACCGATAATTTTAAAAGGCGAAAAAATTTCTTCCGTCGCTTCGGCGTGGGTCTTTTGCACGTCAATCGGGGTGGATAATCCGACAAAAAAGTTGTCAATTTTTGTTTTTTCTTCTTCGGTCGGTTTTTCGAAAACGGTCGTCAGCACCATCGCTAAAATCGTCACCGAGAAATTCGTCAAAATACTGATGGCTTCAAAATTGTAGCGAAGCCAGTTCGCATCAATATTCGGTTGAGTGGATAAGACAAAGGATTTATATAAATACATTCCCGTGCCCGAAACGAATCCGGCGATAATTCCGGCTGCGGCGCCGCGGCTGGTTAACTTCCGAGTCAGCAAACCTGCCAGCATCGGAATCAGCATCGGTCCGACGAACAAGCCGAACACTGTTACCATCACTTCAAACAAACCTTTGCGGGCTGAAGAGATAAGGACGATACCGATAGCAATGGTCACGATTCCGACCGCCAGAGTAGCGATGCGTCCGACCATGACGAGCCTTTTCTGGGTTGCTTCTTTGTCAAAAAGGCGGCGGTAAATGTCTTCGGTGATCACGCTTGCCATGACGTTATAATCGCTGCTCAAAGTCGACATCGTGGCGGAAAACATCGCAGCAATCATCAAACCCATCAAGCCGACGGGGAGATATTTCAAAGACAGCGCTGCGTATGTGTATTGGGGCGAATTCGGCGGCGTCATCAATTCCGGCATCAGGCTGCGCGCGGCAATTGCGGGCAAAATAAAAAGCGGCGGTCCGATGACCATCAAAGTGGCTCCGAGCACTCCCGCCTTCCGTGCATCCCTTTCGTCACGGACACTGTAAAATTTTTGAGCAAGCGACCAATTTCCGTTGTAGCTGAGCGCGATAAGCAGATAGAAAGCAAAGATGTAAAATAAGGGAAAAGGCTCATTTACGGGCGACAAAAAGCCAGTCGGCACTGATTGCGTAAAAGCGCTTAGTGAATCGAAATGCGAAAAGACAAGCGGGAAAAGCACCACAACGCCCAATGTGAGAATGATAAATTGCACGAAATCCGTCACCACGACCGCCCATAAACCGCCCATAAACGTATAGGCGAGCATCACCAGACCGCTGACGATTATGCTCGTTTGCAAGTCATAGCCGAGCCCAACGGACACGAATATGCCGGTCGCATAAATCTTTAATCCGTCGTCAACAATTTTGAGCGGGATTCCCGTCCAGGCGAGAATTTGTCTGATGTGC
>JACDAY010000292.1 GCA_013695195.1 Blastocatellia bacterium
TGTTTGAGCGGGCCGTAGATCGCCGACCAGGTTCCCGGATTGTTTACGAGCACCATGCCCGCAATGGTAATTCCGCGAAAAACGTCGAGCGATAACAATCGGTTTTGAGCGGAAAGCTCTGACATACAGAAAGTAATAATAATCTAATCAAAAATTATTAAATTCGGAATAGCTGAAAAATGATAATTGATAGCTGATAGTAAAGGGCCTTTCCGAAATTTTCAGTTATCAGCTTTTAGCTATCAGTTATTCCAAATGTTTACGTCTTGTTTTACCAACCATTTTTTTCCCGAAGCCTCGTAATGTGCGCGGTGTGATGCCGGCTGTGCCAGGCGTACATTGCCAGTGCTTTTTCCAGTGTCCATTCGCCGGTTTCCGGATGATTGAAACGCTTTTGAAAATCGGCATCGGACATCGATTCAAGCAGCGCAGCCCAGCGGTAATGAAGCCCTTCGATGATCTTCAAAGAGAGCTCTACAGGAGTATTATTATCGCCCAGCTCAGCCCAGCGGTCTTCGTAATACGGGCGGATGGTTGGTAAATTCTCTGTCAACGCGAGCTTGAAACGGCAAAATGAATTAAAATGGCTGTCAGCGACATGATGCACGGTCTGCCGGACAGTCCAGCCCCCGGGCCGATATGGCGTGTCGATCTGTCCTTCATTTAACCCGCTAACCGCTGCGGTAAGATTCGACGGAAGATCGGAAATTGTTTTGATAAACTCGAGTCTTGATTCAGGCGTGGGATTATATTCGCTGTTGAACTTTCCGATAGGGAAACTTAGATCTTCGTTCATAATTTATCACCGTGTCCTGAAATATCCTGCGTCAACCACCCGCTCCCGCCGGTGGTTCTGACTTAGCTGGCACAAGAATCTGGTCGCTACCGCTCCGGTTTTAACTGACCGGATCAGCCTCCGTAATAATTCTCAAACCGTGTAAATTCTTTTAGAAATGCCAGCTTTACGGTTCCGGTCGGTCCGTTGCGTTGTTTGGAGATAATCAATTCGGCCATGCCTGTATTTTCATCCGTAGGCTTATAATAATCCTCTCGGTATATAAATGTTACGACGTCGGCGTCCTGCTCGATGCTGCCGGATTCTCTCAGGTCGGACATCAGCGGCCTCGGCGGATTGCGCGCTTCGGGAGCACGAGAAAGCTGCGACAGAGCGACGACCGGAACATTTAGTTCCTTTGCCAGACCTTTCAGTTCCCGCGAGATCTGTGAAACTTCCTGCTGGCGGTTTTCATTTCGCCGCGAGCCTCCCATGAGCTGCAGATAATCGACGACGATGAGATCGAGCGCTTTTTGCTCGGCGGCCAACCGGCGCGCTTTTGCACGCATTTCCAATACGGAGATGCCCGGCGTGTCGTCGATAAATATCTTTGCGTCTGAAAGCGTACCGATCGCCCGTGCAAGCCGCTCCCATTCCTCACGCGACAAGATTCCCTTTCGAAAACGCGATGCATCGACCTTGGCTTCGGAGCTCATCATTCGCATGACAAGCTGTTCCTTCGACATTTCAAGCGAAAATATGCCGACGACCGCTTTTTCTGTGATCGCCGCATTCTGCGCCATTGTCAGGCAAAGCGCCGTTTTCCCCATCGATGGCCGCGCGGCGATAATGATCAGATCGCTCGGCTGTAATCCCGATGTCATCTCGTCCAGCTCACGAAAACCCGTTGCAAGACCCGTCAATGCGTGCGATTCCCGCTTTGCATATTCCTGTACCTTTTCCAGCACCTTTTCCGCAACCGGCTGGATATGCAGAAAGCCTTCCCGGGTACGCTTTTCGGCGAGCGCAAAGATCATCTGCTCGGCGTGATCGAGCACGACCTTTGCGTCCTCTTCCTCTTCGAGCGCTTCGCTTGTGATCTGATTGCAGGTACGCACCAGGCTTCGCATTACGGATTTGTCGCGGACGACTTTTATGTACTCTGAAAGATCGGAAAAGTGCGGCAGGCCGTAGGTCAGATTGGTAATAGTCGAAACGCCGCCCATCGCTTCGATCGGGCCTTCTTTTTTCAGCTCCTCGCCTATCAGGATCGGGTCGATGCTACGCGAAGTTTCAAAAAGTGCAATCATCGCATTAAAAATTCGGCGGTGAAGAGGATAGTAGAAATCCTCTACCTTTAGCTGCTCGACGGCCTGCGAGATAAGCGAATTATCCAGCAAAATAGCACCCAAAATCGCGCGTTCGCTGTCTTCGCTACTCGGTAATGGGCGTTCGAGGTATTGCTCACGACGTGCTTGTGGAAAAGATGACATGGTTCAAAATGGAGGCGGGTGCGCGAATAGACCACTAGGGCCTTCCTAAAATGCACACCTTTGGAGCGTAAGAAAACTTTTGAAAAGATAAACGGAGCTAAGATTTCGAGCGAAACTAAAAAACTTACGATGCAGCTTTTTTTTCCAAAAGCGTTCGTCTTGCGCGAACCGCGAAATCGAAGATCCGCTGTTCAAACAGACTGTGCGGCTGGAATCGGCTGCGGAATACGCTGGTTATCAAGCGTACGATTTTGCCAGGAGCCCGGAGATAGCTCAATCCATAAAATAAAGACATTCCTGCAACTCGATAGAGCACAATCTCCCAGGGATTTACCGCACGGCAAAATGTTCGGGCTATTGTGAAATCAAATTGCGTCATCAACAAAGCGAAATATTCATCATCAATCTCGCCGATCGCACCTTCTTCGTAAAGCTCGCGAAAAAGCTCCGATCCCGGATAGGGCGAAAACATGGTGATATTGCAGTCATCCACTTTTATCAGTGCGAGTTTTAAAACAAAGCGCAGCGTTTCCAAAATCTCCCGCCTAGTTTCAAAAGGGAAGCCGATTATGAAATTAACTTTGGTAATGATCCCGTTCTTGACCGCAATACGTATAGATTTCTCCAGATTATCCAGGTTTACACGCTTTTTTATCATCTCAAGAGTGCGTTTCGATCCGCTTTCCGGGGCATATACCAGGTATTCACATCCGGTACGTGCAAGGCCCTGTATCACCTCCTCGTCCAGGCTCTCCGAGCGTGTTCCCGAAGGAAGCTGCCAGGTGATATTGAGATTACGACGGTCAAGCTCGGCGATAAATTGAATTATCCAGTCACGCTTTACAATTGCGGTAAGATCGTAAAAATCAATACTGTTCGCTCCGAATTCTTTTACATGGTCTTCAATTTCGTCAACCACGTCGGAGACCGGCCGCATTACATATCTGGTCGTCCACATCGAAGGGCTTGAGCAAAACGTGCATTGATATGGACAGCCGCGAGTGGCAAGCATCGCCATATTCCGTCCGTGGCTAATGCCCATCGTGAAATTAGGTTGAAAGTATGGCTCAACGTCGATAAGATGCCAGGCCGGCCGCGGCATTTCTTTGATATCAGCCATGCGTGCCGATATAGATGTTTCAATGAAAACGTTGTTAGCGATATAGCAAACACCCGCGACTTCTTCTACAACGCTGCCGGTTCGCAGACGGTGAACGACGTCCAGCAGTGTTAATTCACCTTCGCCGCGGACCACATAATCAATCGCCGGACAATCCCGGAGCGAGTATTCCGGCATTGCTGTCGGGTGTTCTCCGCCGACGATGATCGATGCATCTGGAAAGGCTTCACGTATCTGTTTGATATAATCGCGAACTTGCGGCCATTCCTGTGAAAACATTATTGAAACGCCAATGATGTCGGTTTTAGGATCGATAGCTTTGATGGACTTTTTTATGTCCATTCCCTGCATGTTAAAACGCCCGTCGGGCGTCAGGCGAACATTATCGGCATCCGCGCCGCGGCAATCTATTATTTTAACTTTGTATGCAGCCTTTTCCAGCGCTGCCGCAAGATAAGCCAACCCGAGCGGAAGCGTAAGCGGTGTGCTGTATGAATTTTTGGAGAAAAAGACCGGCGGAGCGATTAAAGTTATAACTCGATCAGAATCCGGTTCTGGGTTTGCAAAAAGAGAAAATGCATCTCCGATCCGCATCGTGCTCGCTGCGCGGCCGTATTGTACATTTTTCGGAGGCGCTTGAGCCGGCCTTTCTAAAATGTTGGTTGCGGTCTGAGAGTTCCAGGAGGCCATATATGTCTGATAATATAATTGCGATATGTGGAAGTCAACTTTCTTCGCGATTTTAGAAGGCATTCGTCATTCTGTAAAAAAAGTCCGATAGTCGAATCTATATAGTCGACCATTGGCTCTATAACCTTTCGTAGAATGAGACTTTTCCTAGGATTCGGACACAGCATCCTCATCGGCTTTCACATCATTCGTTT
>JACDAY010000301.1 GCA_013695195.1 Blastocatellia bacterium
GTGTTGCTTTCGTTTATTGTCTCGATCGTCTGAAACGGAAGTGCGATGCGGACGGGCGTAACCTTGCGGTCGTCTTTATACTTACCTTTCCCAATAAGCTCGGTCATAGGCGTAATTTATCTCGTCCGTTTAATTGCAGGCGTATCGGATTGTAGCACAAGGCTGCCGTTACCAGTCATTCCGAGAAGGCAATAGGCGGCACCGTAGGCTTCGTGTTGGTGTTTGGCTATGGGGAGTTCGGTGAAATCGATATTGGCGGCGGAGGTGGCCTTGCGGATGGTGGCGGGGGATATAAGGACGGCCTGTTGACGGCAGGATTGGATGAGGCCTTCGAGCTTGAATGTGATCGTGCCGCCTTTCATCCGGCCTTTTGAGAGACGCTCCCTTATGCCGACAATTTCGATGGCGTTGTCGTCGAAGAACTTTTGGATGGCGGTTTGGAACGAGCGGACTTCGGTCTGGCTTTTGGTGTCGGCGAGGACGAGGCGGGTGATTGCGGTTGGGATTATCTCGAAATGCTCGTCGAGGAGGACGAGGCGGGCTTCGTTTTTGTCGAGGTCGATTCCGCAGATTCTTGGCATAGCATTTGTCGGTTCGGTAATCTTAAAGGTTGAGGAAGTTTTTAAGCAATATTTTGCCGTGATCGGTCAAAATCGATTCGGGGTGAAACTGGACGCCTTCGATCTTTAGGGTTTTGTGGCGCATGGCCATTATTAGGCCGTCGGGCGATGAGGCGGAGATCTCCAGTGAAGCTGGAAGGGATGAACGCTCGACGATCAGCGAATGATAGCGGCCGGCGTTAAATGTCTCCGGGATCTGTTTGAAGATGGTTTTTCCGTCGTGGGAAACCTCGACAGGTTTGCCGTGGACAGGTTCGGGTGCGCGGATGACCTTGCCGCCGAAATGCTGTCCGATCGCCTGGTGCCCGAGACAAACGCCCAGGATCGGCATTTTGTCCGCGAATCTCTCTATAACTGCAAGCGAGATCCCAGCGTTATCGGGCGTTCCGGGGCCGGGTGAGATCAAAATCTTTTCGGGTTTCAGATCGTTTTCAATCTCATCGACGGTTACTTCGTCGTTGCGAAAAATTTTCATATCTGCACCCATTTCGCCGAGATATTGCACGAGGTTATAGGTAAAAGAATCGTAGTTGTCGATTATCAAAATCATCCTAAGCTCGTACCTTGCAGCCACTGCCCGCCGTCAACCACAAGCGTTACGCCGTTGATATAACTTGCCGCATCGGAGCACAGAAACAGTGCGGCGTTCTCGATATCCGCAATTCTTCCGAATCGTCCCAGCGGTATTTTTCGCGTGATCTTTTCTTTCCGAGCGTCCGGCAAAAGGCGTTTCATGCCTTCGGTATCTTCGATCGGGCCGGGAGCAATTCCGTTGACACGGACGCCGTGTTTGCCCCATTCGACCGATAAATTTCGCGTGATCGCATCTACGCCCGCCTTTGCTGCAGAAACGTGTATCTGCATCGGCGTCGCGAGATAATGCAATGTCGCGGAGATGTTCAGAATCTGCCCACGCGATTTCTGCAGTTCTTCAAAGGCTGCGCGGCAGACATTAAATGTACCTTTCGTATCGATATCCACGACCGTCCCGAAGCCGTTGGCGGAAAGCTGGTCGGCCGCGCAAAGGAAATTCCCGGCGGCTCCATTGATCACAATATCGATTTTTCCAAAATGTTCGGCCGTCCGCTCAATCGCATTCCGGACAGCTTCAAAATCGCGCACATCCGCAGCGACCGCGAAACACTCGCCGCCGGCGTCTTCGATGGCATTTTTCATTGCTTCAAGATTTTCGATTTTGCGGCTTGTTATCGCTACAAGCGCTCCGTGCTCGGACATCGCCCGGGCAATGCCGCCGGTAATTCCCGTGCCGCCGCCTGTTACAAAGGCAACCTTACCCTGTAAAATGTTCTCAGCAAAAATTTTGTCAGGCATAGTCCGAAAATGTTATCACAAAACTCTCAACACAAAGTTGAAATGACGCAAAGGAAACGGGAAATGGAAAATGGAAAACGGAAAATATTCATTTTCAATTTCTTCACTTTCAATTGTCAATTTTCCTTTTTCAATTCTTTTGCTCGGCTGCTCTGCATATTTGCGGCACTAGTTTTTTCATTTTCCTGCGCTTCCAAGCCGGCAGATTTACGAACGCTCGTTCCCGCCGATGCGCTTATATATCTTGAGACAAACGATCTGGGCAAAACGCTCGGCGCGGTTACGGAGAATAAAGCCTTTCAGCAGTTGGCAGTAAATAAACCCGATCTTTCGGCACTCGACGGCATTCAGGTTGCGGTTGCGGTTACGGGTTTTGAAACCTCGGAAGAACAGCTCTCTGAAGAGAACTCAGTCCTTAATTTCCGGCCCCGTTTCGTAGCCGTTGCCGAAACGAACGCATGGAACTGGCAGGCTCTGAGATTTACTGAGAACAAACTCGGCGAGTTTATTAATGAAAATTACGGCGGCGAAGTCGGGCTTGAAACATCGGATAAACATGGCGGCAGATATTTCGTCTGGACGGCACGGGACGGCCGAAAAGCTTATGCTTGGGTTCAAGGAAGCTTGATTTTTTTCGGCAATGACGAATCGGCCATCGAAAAATCACTCGCGGTAAAACGCGGCGAGTCTGATTCTATTGCTAACAATCCAAAGGTAAATAAAGATTCGCCTGAGCGTCTTGCATTCGGTTACATTTCGCCCGACGGTGTTGATCAGGTCGCTAATCTCGCAGGCATTTCGCTTGCGATGAGTGCAAGTGAAGAAAACGAAGTTAAAAGCTTTATCGCCCGGGTTTTGCCGGAGATACTGCGGAATTCGGTAAAGGAAATTTCCTGGACGGCTAACAAAAGCGGGCAGAGAATCGAGGACAAATTTATAATCACAACGAATCCTGAGATTACGACAGTTTTTAGCGAGACACTTGTGCCTTCGAACTCCGGTTCCAATCTTGCCAATCTTTTGCCGGGAGAGGTTGTTTCGGTTACGAGCTACGATTTACTCGACCCGCAGATAGCATGGCGCAGCCTGGTGCTGACCGCTCAAACACAAACGGATGCCATAAGCGGAAATCTGCTCGCCGCATTTTCGGGCAGCCTTTTCGAACCATACGGCATTGAAAACCCGGAATTGTTTTTTAGCACGGCGGCGGGATCGCAAATTCTCACCGCGAGATTCGACGCCGAAGGTGAAAAACAGGTAGTTATCGCTATAGTTAAAGATGTTGAAACTGTCAAAAAATCCGTAGCTAAAGAGATTGACTTTAACAAACCTGCCGAAAACCATGGTAATGCCGATATTTGGAAATCTGCTGACGGCGAATTGGCGGCGGCATTTATCGATAGCCAAATTATTTTAGGCGATGCAGAGAGCGTTTTGAAATGTTTAGAGGCAGGGGCGAGCGGCAATAATTTTACGAAACATCCGTTGTTCAGCCAATTAGCCGGCTCAGACTCCGTATCGGTTACTGCCGGAACGGATTTCGAATCCGCCGGTAAGATTGTCGAGGTTTTAGCTGAAAAGAAAACGGCAAACGAGACAGTTGCTGCTCACTTCATAACCGAGACCCGCTTTAATCAAAACGGTATCGAGCGGCGGACAATATCGGATTTCGGCCTGCTCGGGACTATCATTGAGCAGTTTGGAAAAGATTAAAGACTAAAAAAGCCTTCGGCATTGCCGAAGGCTTTTCGTTCAAATACCCGAAGATATTAAAAGACTACCAGCGGTTGGAACCTCCGCGGCCGCCACCACCGCCGCCCCCGCCGTAACCACCACCGCCGCCGCCGTAGCCGCCGCGTCCACCACCGCCGCCACCGCCGCCGCTTCGGCTTTCCTGCGGTTTGGCTTCGTTGACTTTCAGTTCACGGCCATCGACTTCTTTGCCGTTAAGCGTTGCGATAGCATTTTCGCCTTCTTCTTTCGAAGACATTTCGACAAAACCGAAACCGCGTGAGCGGCCTGTTTCACGGTCTTCGATAATGTTGGTCGATTCGACAGTCCCGACCTCACCAAATAATTGTTCCAAATCGGACGTTGACGTGTTGAAGGAAAGATTTCCTACATAAAGTTTCATTGACATAAATAAATTGTACCTTTTCCCGATACGGGAATTTCAAAAGAAGCGTCGAATCGAAGTGAATTCAGGTTCGGGTGCTCAAAAAAACCGAGCGGCTTCTGCAACTAATAACCAGCCTGCTCTCGAACTACCCAAAAAACCGTCTTTGACGAGCGCATCACAGTTGACGCGAGAGAAGGATTAACAGTAGCTATAATGCACTTTATCGAATCAGATAGCAAGCACAGGCCGCCGCTGCCACCGTTTACTTGTCAAATTACGAGATTATTACAAAATCAAATGCATACTTCCTGAATCCTTTATCGAGGAACCGACGAAAGAAATGTTAAATTTATGTAACTATTTTGTTGATATTCCTCTAATTAAAGCGTAGAATCGCACAACAAAATAAGTTCTAAATTTATGCTCGAAATTTCTCTTATCTTCTTTCAAAAAGGAGAAATACTTATTTGCGGCACACAGCCGGACACACAGCGTTCCGCTTAGACCAATAGCGGCCGCAGCCGGACTTTCGTCAAACACAAAACTGTCCCGGGATTATCAATTGGAGGTTACCTTAGATGATACGATTCTTCGTTTTGATTACGTTAATTGCGATATGCTGCCTCTCCGGCTTTGCCCAGGCAGGCGGTTCAACCGGAGAGATCAGGGGACGGATCGCCGATCCGAACGACGCTGTTGTAAGCGGTGCT
>JACDAY010000316.1 GCA_013695195.1 Blastocatellia bacterium
GCTCGCAGCGCTGATGCGTCGTTTTCCACCATTTTCGCAATTTCGCGGAGCTTCATATTCTCGACGTGATAAAAGAGAAGCAAGAGCTTTTCGTGATCTTCAAGCGACGAAAAGGCTGATTCTATCGCCGAGAGCGTGACCATGCGGTAACGTTCCCTGGTGATGTGGCCGATCATATCGTTTTCGCCGCCCGGAGCGGGTATGGCAAAGCCGGCGTGGGCAGTGCCTTCGCCGACATTCTCGGTTATTTCATCCAAGGAAACATCATCGTGGCCTGCACGGTGCAGGTCGACAACAGAGTGCCAGATCACAGTCCGCAGCCAGCCGCGGAGCGAGCCGCGCCCGCTATATGTTGCGAATTTCGAGACTCTTTCGCCATCCACCACGCGTGTACCATAAAGCTCGACATAAACTGTGTCAATAACTTCCTGAGCGTCCAGCTCGGTTTTCGCCAAGTGCCGAGCCACTCTTTCCAGATATGAGCGGTGCTGCTGGTCAAATTCCCACCAAGCGCGTTCGCTGCCGGACGCGCATGCCAGCGCCAAAAATAGATCATCCGCCTGGATTTGTTCAATAAATTGCTTAATTTCGAGAGCATCTGCGTCTGCGGCCGCGGATGCAGTAAGATATTTCCTCAATGTCCTTTGCAGGGAAGTCTTGAAACAGTCGACAGTAACTCCGAAATTGGGAGCATTTTCCGCGCAGCGCCCGTAGATTTGACCCATCAAAGCATCGTTTTCGTTCGGCAAATTAACGTTTGGCTGTGCTTCAGGCGGCATAATCATTGAGTCATTATAAACAATAGTTGATTTTTTTTCTAATTTAACGTCGGAACGCAGGCACCTTGCCTTCTTTAAGCCGGCAAGGTGTTCCGACAAGATATTCCGACGATTTAGATACCTGCACCTGATTCTAACTGGAAATCCGGCTGAGCGGGATCGCTTACTCGCTTGGGCCTTTCATCCGCATATTGAAGCTGATACAGGCGCCAGTAAAGCCCTCGCTTCACCAAAAGCTCGTTATGTGTTCCGCTTTCCCGAAGCTCACCGTGATGAAAGACCATTATCCGATTACATTTTTGAATCGTCGATAAACGGTGAGCGACGACCAGCGACGTTCGCTTTTGCATTACGCGCTCGACCGCCTGCTGAATCAACTGCTCTGTTTCCGTATCTATGGAACTTGTCGCTTCATCCAGGATCAGAATCGTCGGGTCAAATGCTAAGGCTCTTGCAAAGGAAATAAGCTGTTTTTGGCCGACGGACAGCCCGGCCCCGCGTTCGCTCACTTCGAAATCGTAGGTTTTATCCAATTGTTGAATGAACTCATCTGCGCGGACCTCTTTAGCCGCCCACTGGATTCTACCCTCGCCTATATTCTTGTTTCCGAGCCGGATATTGTTCTCAATGGAGCCGCTAAACAGGAAAACATCCTGCAGCACGACCGCGAAATTCGAACGCAGGTCGTGCAGGTCCCAATCCCGGACATCGACGCCGTCAAGCAGGATTTTTCCTTTTTGAACATCGTAAAAACGCATTAACAGATTCGTAATTGTAGTTTTTCCGGAGCCGGTATGACCAACGAGGGCAACGCTTTCGCCGACATTTATGGTAAACGAAATTTCCTTCAAAACCCAGTCGTTTTCTTTATAGGCAAACCACACATTCCGAAATTCAATCTTGCCCACCGCTTTGCCGGTTTTCTTCGGCTCTTTCGGGCTCTCGACGCTTATATCCAGATCCAGAAGAATAAAAATCCGGTGCGAAGCGACGATAGCAGCCTGCAGTACATTAAATTTGTCCGACAAATCACGAATCGGCTGAAAAAGCTGGAGCGAATATTGGATGAAGGATGCCAGGATTCCCAACGTCAGACCCGCTCCCGCCGAAGACATTCCACTCAAATACTCATAGCCGAAGAAAAAGATAACGACCGCGATCCCGATCGCTCCGATAAAATCCACCAGCGGATAAAAGATCGAGTAGTAATAGATAGTTTCGATGTTCGCGTTGCGGTAATCGTCGTTGATGTCGTGAAAGTTTTTTTGTGCTTTTTCCTCGGCATTCAAAAGCTGTACCGTCTGCGCCCCCGAGATATATTCCTGTAAAAAGGCATTGAGCCTCGCATTGCGAGTCCGGACTCTATCAAAGCCGTTTCGGGCGTGTTTGCGAAACCAGTTTGTCGATGCAAATAAAAGCGGGACGGTAATGAGCGAAACTAACGCAAGCTTTGGGTCGAGCCAGAACATCATTCCGATAATCGCGAAAATAACGACAAGATCGCCGAGAACGTCGATCACGCCCGACGTGAACAGCTCGTTCAAAGCGTCTACATCTGACGTAAGCCGCGTGATTATCCGGCCGACCGGATACCTGTCATAATAGGCAACTTCCTGCCGCTGCAGTTTTGTAAAAATCTCCGTGCGAAGGTCGAACATGACCATTTGTCCGACCTTATTGAGCAGAATTTCCTGGATATAGGAGAATAGAAAGCGAAAAAGAAACACTCCAAAAAACGCGAGGGCGAAAAGCCAAATGCCTTCGGTTTGTTTGGGTGTAATAAAATCGTCAACCGCGACCTTTGTAAAATAGGGCTGCAGGCTGACGAGGACATTCGTAAAAAGAGTGAGCGTAAGAGCTGCTGCGACTAAATGCCAATAAGGCCTCAGGTAGCGCAGCAGGCGCTTTGCGACCCGGAAATCGTAGGTCTTTCCGATCTGCTCTTCTTCGTGGTATTTATCGGCTTCTTCGGACATGCGTAACCTACGATTGTAGATTCGCGAACAGCGATTAGCAATCTAGTTGAATCGTCTTTTTGTAAGCTTCAATCTTTTGTCGAACAGCTTCCATTCAACGTCGTTCCGTTTCAATCGGCGTATTTTGAAAAGCGGCGATGCTCCATCCGCGCTCATTTTCGGCGCCGTTTTGCGAGTTCGCCGCAGTAATACCAACAGACACGAAAGCAACAACCACGAATGCAACAAAATTAACGTATCTGGACATTATTTGATGATTCTCCTGTGTGATGTCAATTAAAGTTCCGGGAAAATCTTAGTAGAATATTCGGAATCGGGTCAAGTACTGATGCGTCGATTTTCCAGTGCCGAAATGTCAAAGCTGATAGAGCAAATTCGGTCCGAACTCAGGAATGTCGCCTTTCTTTACCACGACCTTCCAACCATCCAGCTTGGAAAATTTTCGATCCCAGAATTTGGCGCAGAGCTCAAAGTACCGTATAACGGTTTCGCGTTCGCCCTTTTCGAGCAGCTCCCTGGCGAGCAGCATATTCGGCCCAAAGCTGTTAAGTTGCGGCGAGCCCGATGTTTTGCCAGCCTCAAGCAGGAAGCGTTTGGCTTCATCCACGGCACCGTTGGCCATGGCGATGCGCCCAAGCACAAGATTCGCAACGTGGATCGCGTTTCCATAGTTCCAGTTTGTTTTCCACGTTTCGGCCTGTTTCAAAAGGTCGTATGAGTAAGATTTTGCCTTCTTCATATCTCCGGCCTTGAACGCCGCCGGAGCCGCCTTCGTCGTTAAATAAAATCTCTTTTCCGAATCTATATCTTCCCAAAGTTGTTCCTCGATCCCGGCCAAAAACTGTGCGGAGATTTTATACTTATCATTTTCGTCCGCAACCGGCTGCTGCGCCGATGTCGCCGATGCCAACAACGACACTACGCATAATTTGAGAGCGGTCCTGCAAAACATCTCTGCAATTTTATTCATTACCAAATTCTCCTCTGCACAACTAATTCGGAGTCTCGAAAAAACTAAAATATATCACGCAGAAACTATTACAAAGTTGCGTAACAGCCTTGAAACAGGCCATACCGGGACAAGGATAATCACTAGTCCGGTTCGGCGGGGTCGAGGAAGATAAACCGCCATCCGTTTTTATATACCGGTGTAAACGAAACCGGCGACCGGGCTGCGAGATACTTCTCGTTGGAAAGGTTCATTTGTTCGACAAGGTTTGAAAAACAGCTGTCCACCAATACCAATTTGCCCGCCCGTTCCAGCGTAAGCAGCCAATCAAAAGGGCTGTCCGTTAAAGACTCGACACGTATTAATTGAAGACCCCGCGTTATATGAGGTGGAAGCTCGCGCTGCAGCACAAGGCCTGATCCCGTGGAATGATAGCAAATATAATCTCCCGTAATGCCGAGACTATCGTACAGCGCCTGTTCCCGCTCAATATCGCGGTCGTATTTCAGGGTCCATTTTCGTGCAAAAGGAACTCCAGAAATGGCGTATTTATATTCGTCAAATTTCAGCAACGCGGAGAGCCGCCCGTCATAGATATTGAGGTTGCTCAGATAGCTGTAGAGTGAGATGATCTTTTCGCAATCGTTTTCGCGAAGAATAGAGAGCGGATCGAGATAAAAAAAGCCCGGCCCTTCATCGACCGGGAAAAAACGGATAGACGGCTTTATCCGCCGGAACATTTCAACAAAACGCCTGTCAATGGGCCAACAAACCTCAAACCCTTGCTCCTCATAAAAATCGGCGTAGGCAAAGCAATAATAATATCGCCGATGCCGCGAGTTTGAATCAGTCCGATCCTTTTTGGCATATTTGTCTTCGTTATCCGTCGGTCAAGTAATTAGCAAGCGTTTTGGGACCAACACCAAATCCCGCTGCGGTTCGGTCGTTAAGTGTATCATTATACCAAACAGCAAACGCCTAGTTTTCATCCGGTAAGCATTGTATACAACGTTGTGGAAGTGCTAATCGTTTAAAAAAAATTTCCCTATGATGCAACTAAATCATCCGTTTCCGGCTCAAACGATAGGTTAGCCGGGCATATCAGAAGTCATGAATCTTATTTTGAGAAACTTTCTTTACGTTACAGCCACGTTTATATTCAGCCTCGGTGCCTTCGCCCAGCCGCCGAAGATCGATCCAGCGCCCGCTATCGGAGAATTATATATTGCAAAGGACGACGGTACGGGAAATGCCGGCGAAGCTTCCATCGATTTCGTTACAACCGATGTACCTCTCTATTGCGTTGTTTTATTGAATGTGACCGGCAAGGTTACCGTAAAAATGAATCTTATCGCAGTCAGCGTTCCGGGCGTGCGGGCGGAAACGAAAGTTGTTACGACAACTTTCACGACAAGAGAGAATCAAAACCGTGTGAACTTTTCAGGCCATCCCGACGGAAAATGGGCGGCGGGCAAATATCGTGCGGATATTTACATCAATAATGAATTTGCCGAAAAACTCGACTTCGAAATACGCAGGACGATTCCTCCCGTAAAGGCGGTTTCAGATTTTCAGCCGAAGCCAATCCAAAACTCTATCCCCCCGGCAAAAAAACAAAACAGATGAGTTCTTGGATCGGATTAGAAAGAAATTAAATTTATAATGTGCGTAAAATATAAAATGCCTGCAGCATAAGCCACAGGCATTTTATCGTTATTCCCATTAAGTTACCAGCGGTTGGAACCGCCGCCGTAGCCGCCACCGCCACCGC
>JACDAY010000329.1 GCA_013695195.1 Blastocatellia bacterium
CTTCACGACGTCCCGAAACTCATTTGCCTTTGCTTCGATTGCATCCTGAACCTTCTGTATTTCCGGAATCAAAGCTGTCAACCGCTCAGCCGCAGCGATATACATCGCCGTCGGAAACGTGTCATTCGACGACTGCGATTTATTCACATCATCGTTCGAGTGAACAGGCGTTTTGCTGCCCATCTCGCCCCCGGCAATCTCGAAAGCGCGGTTGGAGATCACCTCGTTGGCATTCATGTTAGTCTGCGTGCCGGAGCCGGTCTGCCACACGCGAAGTGGAAAATGCTCGTCGAGCTTCCCTTCGATCACTTCATCCGCCGCCTGTACGATAAGCTTCATTTTGTCGTCCGGAAGCTTGCCGAGATCGAAATTAACAACCGCCGCCGCTTTCTTCAAAATGCCAAGCGCCCGAATCATCTCGCGCGGCATCACATCAAAGCCAATATTGAAATACTTCAGCGAACGCTGCGTCTGCGCACCCCAATATGCCGTGGTCGGAACCTCGATCTCGCCCATCGAATCAGTTTCGATACGAGTTGAAATCACTTTTTTTGTTGATTCTGGCATAAGCTATTTTTTAAAACATTTTGCCACGAATTGCGCAAATAACACGAATTGCTAAATCCTTTTTGCTTCACTAGCTTACGGTTTCGGAAACTCCTATAATACTTTATCGTTTTCATTAAATTTAATAAAAAGAGGTTTTAAAACATTGGCAGAACAATTTGACGTAACAATTATCGGTTCGGGGCCGGGCGGTTATGTAGCGGCGGTTCGAGCGGGACAGCTTGGATTAAAGGTTGCGATTATCGAAAAGGAAAAAGACGCCCGTCTGGGCGGAACGTGCGGGCTGCGCGGCTGTATTCCGACGAAAGCGCTTTTAAATGCCGCACATTTGTATCAAAAGGCTGGACATTTCGCGGATTTCGGCCTCAAAGTGGAAAACCTCGGCTATGATTGGGCAGGTGTTCAGAAATATAAATCAGATGTTGTAAGCAAAAATTCCGCCGGTGTTACGTATTTGATGAAAAAGAACAAGGTTGTAATTTTTAACGGCTTTGGAAAAATCCTCGGAAATGGCAAGGTCGAAGTTACATTGGACGGCGGCAAAAAGGAAATTATCGAAACGAAGAAAATCATTATTGCGACAGGC
Source organism: Blastocatellia bacterium (assembly GCA_013695195.1). GTDB lineage: Bacteria > Acidobacteriota > Blastocatellia > Pyrinomonadales > Pyrinomonadaceae > OLB17. The sequence continues at coordinate 1,154 of JACDAY010000329.1, forward strand.
TCCGTCGTGCGCCCAATTCCCGGCTTTGAAACCGACGGCAAACAGGTTGTAAATTCTGATCATATTTTAGAGCTTGAAAAAGTGCCGAAATCGATGATCGTAATGGGTTCCGGCGCGGTCGGCGTGGAATTCGCCAGCGTTTATGCGCGTTTTGGCTGCGATACGACCGTTGTCGAACTGCTCGACCGCATCGTTCCTCTCGAAGATGCTGACGTTTCCAAGGAACTCCTGCGCAGCTTCAAAAAACAGGGCATCAAATGCGAAACAGGCGTGAAGCTCGACAAGCTGGAAAAATCGAAGAAAGGCGTTAAAGTGTCGGGCAAGAACGCTAAAGGCGACGCGATAACACTTGAAGCCGAAATGCTGCTCGTCGCGGTCGGCCGCATGCCGTATTTGGAAGGTTTGGGCCTCGAAAATACAAAGGTCGTCGTCAATCCGCGCGGCACGATCAAGGTCAACGAATTTTGCGAAACCGATGAACCTAATGTCTTTGCCATAGGCGATGTGATCGACACCGCCTGGCTCGCCCATCTTGCGTCTAAAGAAGGGATTATGGTCGTCGAAAAGATCGCCGGCAAAAAAGTCGAGCCGATCAAACAAAATCTCGTCCCAAACTGCACCTATTGCGACCCCGAAGTCGCCAGCGTCGGCCTCACCGAAGCAAAAGCAAAAGAAGAAGGCTACGACGTAAAAGTCGGCAAATTCCCCTTCTCAGCCTCCGGAAAAGCGCGTATTCTCGGCGAAACCGACGGCTTCGTCAAAATCGTCGCCGAAAAGAAATACGACGAGGTGCTCGGCGTCCACATCATCGGCCCGCACGCGACTGAATTATTAGCCGAAGCCTGCGTCGCCATGGCCCTCGAAACCACCGCCGACGAACTAGGCCGCATAATGCACGCCCACCCAACCGTCTCAGAAAGCGTAATGGAAGCCGCCGAAGGCGTCCATGATCTGACGATACATATGTAGCGGCGTAAAACTAAAGAAGCAAATGGCTATAAGAGATCACGAAGCAATTACAATACGAGACCGTGTCCGCGATAATCAACAGATAAGCTGGGATGAGGAAGACGGCTTTGTGTTCTTGTTCACTCCGGATATGGAAAACACTATAACTCATTACCACGTTGAATTAACGGAAGATGAGGCAATGCAGCTTGGCTTGTTCCTAAACAGAAAACTCCAAGAACTCGGAATTAATCGTTAATACACAATGATACGCCCAAACATACAAGCAAAAGTTTTAGAGTTTACGTCTGCATCAAAAGCAAACCAGCGCTATGCCTCGTTTGACTATTGTTATAACTACTTTCTGACAACGGAAGACTTAAAAAAAGACATTGAAAAAAGCTGCTTGACGCTCGGATTTTATTTGGCAAGTTGGGGAATGTTCAGAGGCTCAAGCTTTCTGCTGCAAAAGAGCGCAAAACACCTTGAACCAACTATTGACTACATTTCAAGTTTAGACCGTTCTGTTTGGAAAATTGACGTTGATGATTACTCTGAACAGAATATTGACACAATAATTCATATTTACAATGAAATAAGAGGGCCGTTTAATCGACGATCGCAAAGCTGATCTAACATTGATAACGAAGGTACTTCTGGGTGTCTTTGGCTTTGTTCCGGCGTTTGACAGTTTTTTTACAGCAGCTTTCAGAGACATTTCTGATGGAGATGCGGATTTAGAAGGGTAAATAGAAACTCCTTGAGTGTTATCAAAAAATTTTACGAAGTAAATCAGAGAGCGATC
>JACDAY010000332.1 GCA_013695195.1 Blastocatellia bacterium
ACGCCGCCAGCCGATAACCGCCGCCGCCCCGGACGCTCAGGCGGACGAAAAGGCAAAGGGGCCGACGCCCGTGGAAGATTCGCGGAACGGGACCAGGACACGCCGCGTCAGCGGACGATCGAGGAAAGAGTGCTTGACCAGGTCGGAAAAAGTGAGGCTGGTAATCTGATTTCAGTCCGCCTCACCGAAGGCGCGACCATTCGCGAATTTGCCGAAGCCCTCGGCATAACGCCCCGCGACATCGTTCAACTTCTCATTAAACGCGGTGTTTTTGCCACTCTCAACCAGCCGATGGGCGAGAAAATGGCGACCGAAATGGGACTCGATTTTGGTTACGCTATCAGCTTTGTGCCGTTCGAAGCGATGGTCATCGAGCAGGAATTCGAAGAGTTGATTGCCGCGGACGCCGATGATGAAGAATTGTCGAGGCCGCCGGTTATCACCGTGATGGGACACGTCGATCACGGCAAAACCTCGCTTCTCGATGCGATTCGTTCCGAGAACGTGGCCGAGGGCGAGGCGGGTGGAATCACACAGCACATCGGTGCCTATAGCGTTTTCGTTGCCAACGCGGACAATCCGGAACAGCCGCGACGCGTTGTTTTCCTCGACACGCCCGGCCATGAAGCCTTTACGATGATGCGTGCGCGGGGAGCGAAAGCAACCGATATCGTGGTTTTGGTTGTGGCGGCCGACGACGGCGTAATGCCGCAAACGATCGAGGCCGTCGAACATTCCAAGGCGGCGGGCGTTCCGATAATCGTCGCCATCAACAAGATAGATAAACCGGACGCGAACCCCGATAAAGTAAAACAAGGACTTGCCGGGCTTGGCTTGCAGCCGGTCGATTGGGGCGGCGATGTTGAAATGGTACCGGTATCGGCGAAGATGCGTGAAAACCTGGACACTTTGCTCGAAACAGTTTTGCTGCAGGCCGATATTCTTGAGTTAAAATCCAGCCCGACGCGGCGTGCAGCAGGTGTTGTTCTCGAAGCCAAGCTGGACAGGGGACGCGGCGCGGTCGCAACTGCCTTGGTTCAACAAGGAACTTTGCGCGTCGGCGATCCTTTTATTGTCGGCCAATATTACGGCAAGGTCCGGGCGATGTTCTCTGATAGGGGCGAGATCGTGACCGAAGCTCCGCCGGCGACTCCGGTTGAGATTTTGGGATTGCAGGGAGTTCCTCAGGCGGGCGATATGTTCCAGGTTGTTTCGGACATCGACAGGGCTCAGACAATTGCAGATCAACGCCAGATGCATGCCCGGCAGGCCGCGATGCTCAAGACGACGAAACGCGGTATAGAATCGCTCGGCTTGGCGGAGATCAAGGAGCTTCTTGTAATTCTTAAGGCCGACGTTCAAGGGTCAGTCGAGGTTTTAAAGGGAACTCTTGAAAAGCTTTCGACGGAGAAGGTAAAGGTCAGAGTAATTCGTGCGGGCGTGGGAGCTATAGCCGAATCCGATGTTCTACTCGCTTCGGCGACCCAGGCGGACAATACTTCCACTGCGGTGGTCATTATCGGGTTCAATGTTCGGCCGGAAGCCCGCGTGGCCGAGATTGCCCGACACGAGGACGTCGATATTCGCTTGCACTCGATCATCTACAAGGTAGAAGAGGAAATTAGGGCCGCAATGATCGGAATGCTCGATGCGATCGAGAAGGAAATTATTCTTGGCAAAGCTCTCGTACAGGAAACATTCAAGGTGTCGAAGATCGGAACGATTGCGGGCTGTCGGGTTACCGAAGGCCTGATCCGCAGACAGGCAAAGGCGAGAATTATCCGCGACGCCGTTGTCGCCTGGGAAGGAGACATCGCCGCACTCAAACGCTTTAAAGATGACACGAACGAAGTCAAGCAGGGCTTCGAATGCGGTATCAGCCTCGTGAATTTTAACGACATAAAAGTCGGCGACGAGATTGAAGCATATATTATTGAACGAACCGCGGCTACCGAGTTGTAATATATTAGCGAGGAGATATGGCAAGTATGATTACATCAATTAGAGGGAGAACGACGGTGAAGAACGGCGGACGGGTAGAAATTTCCGCTCCTGGGCTGGACGATGGGACTGAGGTCGAAGTCTTGATATTTCTTGCCAACGAGATGGACGAAACCGAATATTTACTGTCAACCGAGGCAAACCGCGAACGTCTTTTTAGAGCAGTCAGGAATCTCGACGACAAGGAGCGGCGAATCTCAATCGATCTTGACGAGTATGAGAAAACTCTCCTTGGATCCTGACGCACTTGAAGACTTTGATCACTGGTTGAGAACCGACCGAAAGATTCTTGTTCGAATTTTTGAGTTGCTGCGGCATATTCAACATGATCCGTTTGCAGGTATCGGCAAACCCGAGCCTCTACGCCACGGTTTGAAACGACTCTGGTCGCGACGCATTAACCAGGAGCATAGATTGATTTACAGCGTCGATGACGAAGAGATTTTGATTGTGTCATGCCGGTTTCATTACAAACGATGAGGCGCCCGGAAA
>JACDAY010000340.1 GCA_013695195.1 Blastocatellia bacterium
CTGCTCGCCGTATCGAAGATGGTTTTGAAAACCGACAAGGCCATAAGCGTCGGCCATCAAATTTTCCTGCCGAAGCTGAACGGCGGCGTAAGGTTCCCTGCCGGTTGCCGGTTCGTACAGGCCTTTCGGCTTCATCGGCCCAAACCGGAGCGTGTCCACACCGCGCCTAGCAGCCTCTTCAATTGGCAGACACGATTCGAACCAGTGCGTGTCTTCAAAACGTTTTAGCGGCACCGATTTTGCTGTGGTCAACTCACTGTAAAAAACTGCATACTGCTCTTCGTTCATGGGGCAATTTATATAATCGTCACCGCCTTTGCCATAGCGTGCCGCTTTGAATGCGATGCTCATATCTATCGAATCGGCCGCGACGATCGGAGCGATCGCATCATAAAAATAGAGCTGATCGCCGCCCGTCAGTTTTATTATTTCGAGTGTCAACGCTTCGGACGTCAGCGGGCCTGTGGCGATGATCGTAATGTCGTCTTGAGAAATTTCGCGTGCTTCTTCGCGGATGATCGTAATATTCGGATGAACTTCGATCTTTTCGGTAATGTAATCGGCGAATTTGCCGCGGTCGACGGCGAGCGCGGCTCCGGCGGGAATTTTTGTCGCGTGCGCCGCCTCCATAACAAGCGAACCGCCTCGGCGAAGTTCTTCTTTTAAAAGATAAGGAGCAGAACCCGGCTCATCGGATTTAAGGGAATTCGAGCAAACGATCTCGGCAAGTTTGTCCGTCCGATGCGCTGGCGTTTGCATGACGGGGCGCATTTCGAAAAGCCGCACCTTCGCTCCAACTTCCGCCGCCTGCCATGCCGCCTCAACCCCGGCCAGCCCGCCGCCTATTACATTGATAAATTTCATTAGGAGCAATTATAGACTAAAAAACGCCAGCCTTTCAGCGACGGCGGATATGTAACCTTTCGGCGAATTCGAACGTCTGAATAATATATGACACAAAACGGTCTTTTGCGGTGTTATCTATTTGTCACGACATAAAGGGAATAATCAGACGCCGGCTTGGGCAATCAATTTCTGAAAACGTTTTCGCTGCAAAAAGCAAAACGCCTTCTACAACGGCCGTGTTCAAAAATATTTTTAGCGTTGCGATCATCAAACACTCGCTGCAAATTCTTCGCGGCTTACTATACCGTGTCACTCTCCCCAAGAGCATTTCGAAAATCAGCCGGCTTCAATTACTGTGGCGGGATTTCTCTCGCACACGTCCTTTCACAACTTTACAACAAACTGCTTACTTCGAGGAGGATGAAAAATGGGTTACGTTGCTATATTTCTTTTGTTCATATGCTTCGCGGGTCTAACCAACGGTAGTGCACAGCCACTAGCAGTTCCTGCTCAGACACCGCCCACGATTAAGAGTGTTGAGCCATCGTCAAAAGTTGGTGGGCGGCCGCCAGTTTTGACCGGCGATTCGAAACTGAAGCCGCAAACTCCGGCCGCTTCAAAACCGGCTCAAGCCGAGGACGAAATTATACGAGTCGATACCGAACTAGTTACTACGCCGGTCTCGGTTCTTGACCGCAACGGGCGCTTTATTCCAGGCCTTCGAAAGCGAGACTTTAAAATATTCGAGAACGGCATTCCGCAGAAGATCGAGTATTTTCAGTCTGAGGAGCAGCCATTTACGGTCGTGCTGATGATCGACACAAGCCCGTCCACGAAGTATCGCATCGACGAGATCCATTTCGCCGCCGTTACATTTATCAATCAACTGCGCCCGAACGACAAGGTGATGGTCGTCGCCTTCGATCAGCGTTTCCGCGTACTTGCAGAGCCGACGAACGAGCGAACAAAGCTCTACGCCGCAATTTATAAAGCGCAATTCGGAAGCGGCACCAGCATTTACGACGCCGTCGATCATATCGCCCACCTCAATCTTTTGAACGCCCGGGGCCGAAAGGCCGTAGTGCTTTTCACCGACGGCGTCGATACTACATCACGCCGCTCGGATTTTGCGGGCACGCTCGCGACCGTGGAAGAAACCGACGCGCTCTTTTACCCGATCCGTTACAACACACAGCGGCGCGGCGCAGTCGGACCGAACATTGCATCCCTGCCCGGTTTCGAATTGCCCCAAAGCGTGATTGTCCGGCTCGGCCACGGCCAAAGCGAAGCCGAGTACGAAAAGGGCCGCTTGTACCTCGAAGGAGTTGCCGCCAATAGCGGCGGCCGGATGTTCGAGGCCGATACGATCACAAATCTTGATGCTTCCTTCGCCGGTGTCGCCGAAGAACTTAGGCGGCAATATTCAATCGGGTATTACTCCGCTGACGCAACAGCCGAGCCCGGTGAGCGGAGAAAGATCAAAATCCAGGTCGCAAGGCCGCGTGTAGTGGTACGGGCAAAAAATAGCTACATCGTAAAGTAGAAACCCGAAATTTTGAACCGTCGACAGAACCCAGGATCAGTCAAGGTTAGACGGTCAGAACCGCCTGCGTAAGCGGGCGGGTACTCATACCCTGAGCCTAAGAACCCGGTCGCTACCGCTCCCGGTTCTGACACGCTCCGCCGACATAGTGTTCATTCCATTAGCAATTTCCTGCAAAAAATAAGAGGACGATCCCGGACCATCCTCTTATCAATAAATGTAAATGATTGTGCAGAGATATTATCGCACTGACAAGCTCATTCTCACTTTCGCCCGGTAAACACGGGCCAGGGTGAGACAGTTTTGGAAAACCTGCGAAGTCATTATTCCCGATCCGGGCGGATCGACTTCGGTCAGCTCGCTTGCTCGGCCGGCTTTTATCATCCATCCGGCAGCGGCGGCGGCGTTCAGATCGTAAGTCGGCGTCCATTGTTCATCTAGCGGCCCCAAGCCGGCCGCGTCCATCAGGCTGGACTGCCCAAGAAGTTCATCTACCTCCGCTTCCGTTAAAACCGGATCGCTGCTCCAGGCGGTCATTTTCTTAAGTTTTTCTTTTGGTGTTTCAGGCATAGTTTTTTAAAGGATGAAGGATAAAAGCGAAAGGATAAAGTTATCCGTCCCTTGTCATTTGTCCCTCATTCCTCATCCTTATTCCTTATTCCTTATTCCTTATTCCTAATTATTAGCTCTTGTCTGCTATCAGCATTGCCAAAGCGGTTGGCCGGACGACTTTTGCTCCGTAAACGTGCAATCCTTTCACCGCATCTCCGAAGCGCTTTTCGGGCTTGTAGTTCTGGAGATCGACGATCTGTTCAACATAAGCTGTTGCCATAGAATGCCCGGCGATGATCTTGTATTTCGCTGCGGCGGTATTCGGAACATTGTTGGATTTTAGAATGCGAAATCCGGCGGCTTCACCGACTTCGCCGTTTGCGAGCGCCGCATCGCTGCGGAATGTGCCGGACTTTACAAAACGCTCGTCCTTTAACAGCAGCCCGTGAAACCATGCAGGCACGATAACAAAACGGCCGTCGAGCGGTACGTTCGATTCGTCGAGCAGAACGCCAAGATCGACGAGGTATTCATAAGCGTCGTCTTTGGTCGGCACCTGCGGAGTGGTAACAGAGCCGATCTTATTCGCTGTCGGTACCGCAGCTTCCATAATGCCTGCAAGAAATGTGTCGGCCTTTTCCCGCAAAGCCCAAGCCGAACGCCGCATCGCCTCATCCAGAATGTTGACGTTCTGCTGCGCCCGGTCGATGCTGTCAACATAGAAGTTAAAGTATTTCGACTGGTCGATGAGCAAAGACTGGTCGGCATCGCTCAAAATCTCAGGGCTGCTGATATCGGTGTCCTTTGTGTAATTACCGATCGTTACATCGCCGACCGAAGCGATCTTTACCGTATTTCCGGCTTCCTGTATCTCGCCCTCGTAGATACGGTTCGACACGTTCGTCTGCCCGTATACGAGAGCTTTTTCCAATGCAACGAGCAGCCGTGCCGCCCAAACTGTAGGTATAAATTGTAGTGCCATATTTTTTTGTTGAGTTTCCTTAAAGTTTTACTGACAAAAACCAAGCAATGGGGCTGCGTGCCCTTGCTTTAGTTAGATTTACGCCCTAAGCGGCGTTGCAGGCTGGCAGCCTGCATTCCTTAATCCCCCGCTCCTAAAACCTGTTTGACTTCCTGCCAATCCAGATCCTTAATTTGCGCAGGCGTCATTCCCGATAGCGTTTCTGCTGTCAGGAATTGAACCGGCCGCCCTGTGCCCGCCCCGCCGCCGATCGAATCCGGCGTTTTATCGAAACCGAATTGTTCCGGGAACGTCTTTTTTAGGTTCTCGGCTATCGCGGCGGCATTTAATAATTGTCCGTCGCTCGAAAACTGTAGTTTTTCACTGGCTACATCGAAAAGAAGCCCGGGCGATCGCGCACCGGCGTCGGTAAAAATTTTCGTAATAAGCTCGCGTGCCTCACGCATCCTGATCGAATTTGTCAAAGTTTCATTTTCCATCCGAAGCCTTTCGATTTCGGCGCTGCTTTCGGACCCGGGATTCGCAGCTGCCGGTTCGATTCCGGTCGTTTGCGTTTCCTCGTTTCCTCGTATTTGCTGTTCTGTTTCACTCATACACGGACGAGATTAAATCGAACGCGGCAAATTACGAACACCGGTTTTGGAGGCGTGGAAGATACGTATAATTTGGGCGATAAATGATATGTGAAGAAAGCGTGCTCCTGAGGGCGATCCGAGGGTTGATAAAACCACGTAGCGTTTTTGATTCTTTGAGATTAGTGGTAGTATTATAACTATCCTTCTAGATAGATATTCCTTATCGATGGATCGTTCCTGGGGATATTGTTCATTTCCGGCTCCAGTCGCCGTTTCGGAAAGGCACATGTGCGGATACCCGGAATCTGTTTCGGGTTTCATCTAACTCATCGTTATGAATGGAACGCCGGGCGGGTCGCATTTTTTTACCGTTTTATTGTCTTATACTCTTGGATCTAATTTATTTTATGAAGACCGCAAAATTGCTCCATATTGACGGGCAGATAGAAAAAAAACATTTTCAGGGCGTGCCGAAACAGACTCTTTTTTCATACGAAAAAGGCGTAAACGGTAATATTGTCGGGCGCAAATATTTCAGGCTTGACGAAAACCAGGACGTGCACTCGAATGAGGTAACCTACACCCAAACACCTGCCCCGGATCGCCAATAACTTACCTGCTTTATAATGAAGCATCTGCTAATTTCAACATCGGCGTTTATGTAATAATCCATGCTGTCAGTATAAAATCCGGAGTTTTGCCCGCGAATAACGCGAAAGGGCGCGAATAAAGAAAAGCTGAATTAAATTCGTTCTAATTTTCGCGTTATTCGCGGGCAGATTTTCCTAAAATTTGGATGTCTGGCCAGTGGGTTAATTACAGAAGCGCACGCTTAACAACTTACGTTTGATCAAGACTTTTTACCCAACGTAAAAAAGAGTCTTCAAACACAAGCCAGCCGACCATCGTTGCCCTTGACCCGGACGTTTCGAATGTTCCGTCTTCGCACATTTTAATAAGCGTCTGCCGCGAAAGCGGCGGCGTGATGATTCGGTGTTTCTTTATCAACCTCTCTATCTCTCCCAATCTCATTTTTGGGCGAGGCTCGAAATCAAATAACTGTTGCATATATTTTTCTCTCTTTTTCTATTAGCAAACCTGTTTAACTGAGGCCGCTTCGGTTGCTTCGCATTCCTGAATTCAAAATCTTTCGTTTCTTAAATATCTAACGAAGCATAATATTTCTACAATAATACTATATTCACCGCTCGAAGAATGCTCTAATCTGCAAGTGGCCGGGCGGTATGTAAGCGGCGAAAGAAATCAGATAAATTGGTTCGCCCAATATCGTCCGACCGTTTGATATTATCATACGATTGTTTTTCTGACAAGAAAAAGTTTCATCTATGAGACACGCTATGGAAGACACCAATCCAATGACATTTACGAATACAGACAAACGCAAGGCGATGGCTATCGTTCATATTTTTGAAACATCGAAACCATTCGGCGACTATGCTGCTTTGGCGGTGCTCAACGATGGGGCCGGAATTTCATACGGCATAAACCAGTTCACGCATCGATCCGGTTCTCTTGCAGAAGTCGTTTGCCTTTACCTGCTCAACGGCGGGCAAACCGAGAAATATGCGCTCAAAAAAAATTTGCCGTTGTTGAGATCAAAAACCGACCGGTCAATTCGTATACTCTCTACAGACAGACAATTCAGAAAAGCTTTAACGGCGGCGGCGGTTACGCTCGAGATGCGCGCAGCACAGGACGAGATAGTTTTCCAAAAATATCTTCTCCCGGCAATAGAAACTTGCGAAAGATCGCAATTCACCCTGCCGCTGACGCTGGCTGTGATTTACGACTCGATCAATCACGGTTCGTGGGAAAAGATTCGGGACAGAGTGAAGCGTGTTCACATTAAGGAATGGACGCGAAATGAATATGAAAAAGCATGGATCGCGGAATATGTCCGGCAGCGCGACATATGGCTTAAAAGTATTCCGAGGCTTCGCCCGACCGTTTATCGAACAGAATTTTTTCTCAAACAAATTAGTCTGGGGAATTGGAATCTGGATTTGCCGGTGGAGGTTCACGGCGTAACGTTGAAAAAAGAGTTTCTACACACGCTCGTGAGCATCGATAACACCGGCCGGAATTCGGCGGTTGAGCATCAGGAAAATTCCGCAGTTTCTGCAAAGAATCCGCACTCCTCCTCCAACATCAACCATCCGCAATCGCAGGTGGTTCCGACAGAGGCTCAACCGCCGATAATTCAATACCAACCTAAAGATACCCGCGCGAAACCGGACTATCTGGATGTTGTGCAAAACAAGGTAGACGCTGCGGCCACAAAATACGATCAGGCCGAGACCATTATTCAAACGGTGCTGAATCGCACAGACGCCGCGAAATCACTTTGGACGACGGTGGCGGGAACAGTTTGGCAAAGCGTTTGGGCGATAGGTGCATTTGCAATAGGCCTGCCGAAGGAAGTGTGGATGGTGGCTGCAATTGCGGCCGCTGCATTGATGCTTTTGTATCTTTATAGGCAAATTGCATTGGGAAAGATCCGTGAACTGAAAACCCGAAAAGAAACAAACTGAAGTTTGAACTCAGAACTAAGAAATTATGAACGACTTTAAGAACATTTTAATAGCCTGGATAAGCTCGGCGTCTTCGATTTTCACCGCAATCGAAACAAAGACTTTGATAACGATTGTATCGGCGATAATTCTGCCGATACTGTTTTTTACCATCGGTAAAACGATCGATGTGCTTTTGCAAATATATTTTAGAAACAAAGCGGAAAAGGATTCGCGAACTGGCCGGAATATATGAGTTTTTTAAAACACAAAATTTATGCTGCTCTGATCATTGCGGCTGTTGTGGCAATTGGGATTACAGGAGGGACGGCGTGGTCGAAATATCAGATCGGCAAATTGGAACAGGCGGTCGAAGCCGCAAAAATCGAAGCCGATAAAATTAAGCAGTCTGCCGTTAAACTAGAACACAAAACAGCGGAATATCTGCAAAAAATCGCATATCTGGAAAAACATCTCACCGAAATTCAGGAGATTGCAGGAAAACAAGATGAAGAACTCGAAAAAATATCCAGGGAAACAAACAATTCTCGTAACGGTGTTCGCCACGCTCGCACTGTTCGCGCAATCCAAAGCACAGCAGCCGAGCTATGCTCAAAGCTTGCCCAAATCGGACACGCATGTGATTAAACTGACGGAATCGCGCGGAGACGACAAAACGAAAATCATTAACGCATGTGCGGCAGCGGTTGATGAATTAGCAAAGACGCGGCTATTAATAGAGGCTCTCGAAAGAGAAAACAAACTTATCAACGAACGCCTCCAAACTGAGAAAAAAGCTGCCGCCATATTACATGAATTATACAGCGCCCGCAGCGGCGAAGCCGAGGCTTTGCGCGCGGCGCTCGCTGCAAAAAATGAAACTATTGCCGCGAAAGACGCGGTTATTGCCGGACAGGACAAACTTGTTCAGGCTTTAAAAAACAAAAAAACATCGCCATGGAAAAGAATCGGCGACGTGCTACTGGGAGCAGCCGTTTTAGCAGTTTTAAAATGAAAAATCTTGCGCACTTTCCGCAGTATTCACGGCTCCAACTTAAGTCGACATCTTCATATCAAAAAACCCGGGAGAGAACTGATAAATAATATGAATACGAACATCGAAAAAGCTATAGAAAATCTTAGGTTAAACAGCGGCCGTTATGCCAAATCGGAAAGATATTATCGCGGCGAGCACGATCTTGCCTTTGCGACCGAAAAATTTCAGAACACCTTCGGCTCGCTTTTCCGCGAATTTGCCATGAATCTCTGCCCGGCGATTTGCGATGCTGTAAAAGACAAGCTCAGAATTACTGAGTTTCGAATTGAAGCGGGCAATGGCGACATTACTTCCGCGACGCGCACAGTTTGGCAAAGCAACCGGATGGGCACACGCGCCGGCGAAATCCACAAAGAAGCTTTGAAAAACGGCGACGCTTATGCAATCGTCTGGCCGAACACCGACGGCCGTGTAACTATTTACCCGAACAAGGCCGCCAATATCACGGCAGTTTTTGATGAGGAATCGCCCGGCAAAATACTTTGGGCGGCTAAATATTGGAGAACGCCGGACAAACGTACGCGCTTAAATTTATTTTATCCGGACCGCATCGAGCGATACATTTCATTGAGGGAAAGCGAGATAGTGCTGCCCGAAGCGAGAGAGTTCATGCCCGTCGGACCGCAGGCACCCTTGCCTGCCTCACATCGAGAAGAGCTGCTGGCTGGGAGCCTGCGCTCTGGCGGAGATGCGCCGCATATAATCCAGAACCCATTCGGCATCGTGCCTGTCTTTCATTTTGCAAACAACTCCGACATCGGCACGCCCGGGCAATCTGAGTTGGAAGCTGCGATACCGGTGCAAGACGGCTTGAACAAATCGGTCCTGGACATGCTGGTCGCAATGGAATTTTCCGCCTACCGTCAACGCTGGGCGGCCGGCATCGAGATCGAATACGACAATGAAGGAAAGGCGCTCGCGCCGTTCACCGCCGGGATCGACCACCTGTGGATCGCGCAAAATCCGAACGCGAATTTCGGTGATTTCGAAGCCGCCAACCTCGATCAATTTTTAAAGGTGAAGGACAGCTTTCGCATCGACATGGCCAGCGTAACCGGCACGCCTTTGCATTACCTGATGCCGCATATGAAAGGATTCCCAAGCGGTGAATCGCTGAAAAAAGCCGAAACGCGGTTCATCGCGAAAGTCCGCGACCGACAGGAATCGTTCGGACAAACATGGGCAGACCTGATGTCTTTTGCCCTGATGCTCGACGGAAAAGGCAAAGGAATTCGCCTGCTGACCGCATGGGAAGACCCCGCACCGATGTCCGACCGCGAAGCTCTGGAGAACATCGTCCTGAAAAAAGAGATCGGAATCTCTGTCGAACAGGCTTTGCTGGAAGCAGGGTATGGCGACATGGACATTCAACGGATGCACGGGTGAATTCGACCAGGTTATTTTGATTTAAATCCGTAAAGCTTAGCTGCGTTTTCTCTTAGCACCATTCGGGCAAGTTCGAGGGCACGATCCCGCGAGATCTGGCCGTCCTGCATCATTCCAGTCAACGCGATTGCTAATGCCCGGCGTGCACTCGTCACGGTCAGTGAGGCGTGATCGGCCCAGTTTACTTCGGGCATCAATTCGAATGCATCCGTTCCGAATAAAACCTTCTCCGGCACGAATTCCAGCCAGCTTCGCAGTACGGTGCTGAGTTCACGGGTCGAAAGCAGAAACGTCTGTGCGGAAAAATCCGCATAGACGTTTGGCTTATACAGCAGCATACGCGTTTCCTGCGCAAAAGGAGAACCGCCATGAATCAAAACGATCTTTGTGCCGCGAAGCTTCGGGTCGTTTAACACCGGCTCTAATATAAAAGGGTTGGCCCCGCCCTGATCGAAGTACCCGCTGGCTCCGGCTCCGACGTGGACGTGGACAACGATCCCAAGTCGGCCGGCTTCTCTAACAATGTATCGGAACAGAAAATCCTGGAGTGCCTTATAATCTTTCGCTGGTGGAACGCCGTTTCGGTAACGGGCAAACACTCGGCTTGCTTCGGCAATAGGAGTGTCAGCAAAATCGAGCGTTCGCTGGTAGGCAACACCGAATTTCAGAGCAACCGCACCCTGCTTCTTTTGCCGCTCGAGAGTTGGCGTTAGAACTCTTTTCAGATAAGCATCGAGAGTCGGCGGAACGGCTGATACGCCGGATTCTTTCAGGTAGCGGGCAAGTATTTTTTCCGCACCCTTATAATGTGACAAATAATCGGGATTCGTTGCAGAAGCGACCCGGTTGTCCAGCGGAAAGATCAAGGGATCGGCAAACGGCACCCAGAGAAAACGCGGACTGTTTAGCCCGCGGCCCATCGCGATGCGGTTGGAAAGCATTACGTCTATTCCCAGACGATCCAAAACCCATACGGGAAAGCCTTCATCTTTTTTTGAAATAAAAAGCTGTTTCGCGGCGAGATAATCGGCGGCCTTCAGCCGACTCTCATCAAAAGCATCGCCATAAAGCTCGCGGCGCGCGCCTTTGTATTCCGGATTGTCCGGCCGCAGCCGCACGGGAACATCAAACGGTTCGGCCGCCTGCGAGTAATCCTCTTCAACGTCAATTTCTCCCCCGCGCATCGCGGCAAGCGGGTGTGCATGGTTATCAATGGCTTTGATCTTGTAGATTTCAGCCAGCAAGTCGCGATCGGCTGCAACCTGGCCGTTTTGTGAAGCTGCGGGAAGCGTAAATGTGATCAGACAGAATATGACCGCGAAAATATACTTTTTCATCATGATTTCAGCCGGCTTATTTATAAGTCCTTGCCATAGGTTCGATCCCGGCTTGGGCGTATTAACTAGTGATCCATGTTGCGAACCGGAGCCATGCTTCCGTGCCGCTGAGCATAAGCCGCAGCGGGTGCGAGACGATCATGAGCAGCGTCCCGGCGAGAAATACTTTGTTCAGCTTTTTGTGCCGCCAGGTATCGACGATGACGAAAATGACCGCAAGAATATCCGGAAATCCGAAAAACCAGATCGGTCCGAGCGATTGCAGCGACACGATCGGAATGCGTGCAACGGCCGGAGGCAGAAAATTGAGAATCGTCAGTAATATTAAACGCTTATGGTTCGCCGGCTGTCTGCGGTAATACACCGCCCCGGCCAACAGAATGGCGAAAACAACTATGTCAAAAAACGGCACGGCTAAAAACGCGAGCGGGGGAATACCGGGTACACCGCCTCCCCGAGCGGCCGACGCCACCGCTGTCAACAGGCCGACCACTATGATGACGATACCGAGAAAGACACCCGCGATCCCCAATTTTTGATGCAACCGTATCCGGCGGGAAGAGATAAGCCACACCTGCGTCGCAAAGAGTACGATCCACGCTGTCATTACAAGACCGTGAAGATGTACAAGCAATGTAGGGACGGGAGGCCCGTCCAAAAACGCGCGCAGGTAATAGGTCCGCGCAAATCCCAGGAGTACAAGTAAAGGAAACAGCACCGCCACAAAAATAAAAAAACGGCGGGTGGCCCGGCGTGGGTCCTGGATATTATTTACAGCCATATGTTTTCTCCAAACTTAATTTTTGCCGATGCAAAAGCACTATCCCTATTGACGTGTTCAACTGCCGATAAACCTGTGGTTTCCGCGACGTGCTTAGATTGTTTTAAAGGAGCAACTGAAAACATGGCGATGTTACAGCGAAATTGGCCCATTGTCACTTTAGACGGTCAAATTTGTAGATTTTGCGGGCTGGTCGTCAGACTTTATACATTTCGTATATCTCCCGCCTTTCCCCCACGATCTTGGGCAAAAACCCTTCATCTTCGATAAGCTCCTGCGTCGTCCGGTTTTGGATCCAGGTTTTCGGGATTAAAGCACAGAGCGCGAAGGCGTCAGCTTCGGCCTCCATACGCGTCTTTTTTCCGATGCCGTGAAAATTCGCTGTCTCGTTCGTATTCGGCGCGTGCATCAGATAGTGGGCAAACTCGTGAAACATTACAAACAATTTTTTGTGTCGCTTCAGTTTGCTGTCGATCGCAATATAATGCTTACCAAGAACGCAGTAATAAAACCCGCTTACCCGCAGCGGCATTTCCTGCACAATGATCTTTTGCCGTCTGCAAAGATGGTGAAAGTCTTCCTCCGTCAATGATCTTTCGTTCCATTGAGAGCGCAAGTGAGAGATTTTTTCGATGAAGAAAAGCATGATGAGGGAGCCCAAGAATTTGGAATTTCGCACGTGCAACATCATATCACAGATGCAACACTGAGCATAGAGTTAAAAATGATTTCTGAAGAGCTTAAATTATTTTTTTTTCAGTGTACGGTCGAGCACTTTTTTCGCATCTCTTACCGCATCGAGCTTTTCTTCGATCGTAAAAGTTTCCCAACCCCGGAAAAACACCACACCGTAATCCTGCGGATAATCCCGGCCCTCGTGGCGAAACCAATCGCTCATAGCCCGTTGGGGATCGTCGTATTTTTTTATAACTCTTTCGATATCGAATTCCGGTTTCAGATCGACTGCGCCGAGATCCTGAACTGTTTCCGTTCGCCAGGCGCCCAGTTTTTCTATCACGATCGCTTCTATCCTTTGATCGATTAGTTTCCCGAGATCCGCTTTGTGAGCATCGTTGACAAACATTTCACCCGAGCCGATCAGTAACCAGTTCAGCGACACATTCGTTTCATTCGCGATTTTGATCAAAACATCCGGCGCAGGCATCCGCCCCCTGAAATAATTGCGCACCGTCGCATGCGGAATTCCGAGACGCCTTGCAATTACAGCCATCGTCTCGAAATTAAAAGCCTGTTTTAATCTGTCCTCAAAAATATCAGCCATGTTTATCTAATACGAAAGATTAACACTTTTTCTTTATTTTATGTAATAAACATTGCAGGAAGATGTGGCAACTGTCGGCGTGAAGGGGCAATGTTGCTTGACACAGGCAAAGCCGAAAAGTATATTTTGAAGTTCGGCCTGCGGTAAAAAAAGTTTTTGCCTTAACCGTTCGGCTGTACATACTTTTGCAATTTGCAGGCCGCCCTAGCTCAGTTGGTAGAGCATTCGATTCGTAATCGAAAGGTCGTCGGTTCGACTCCGATGGGCGGCTCCATTAAATTCAACAACTTAGTCCGGCAACAACTGCCAGGCTTTTGCGATTTAACTAAAAAATTAACTAAAGTCTCGCCCGTACTTTCCATTAACTAAAAAATTTATCTATTTCGATCTTTGCTTTGCTTCCCGTTGCTGAAGGAACAGCATCAAGTGTTTTTCCTTCGAGTACAGGACGCGGAAGCCGAGCCTGAAATATCCGATTTCGCCCGCATTTCGCTTCCTTGATAAAGTCATCTTCGATACCCCTAAAAATTTGGCGGCTGCGGCTTCGCTCAGCAAAGGTTCATTTAACGATGGCGGGACCACCGGGGCGTCCTCATCTTTGACAGTTTCATCGCCGGATTCGTTTTGTTGCCCATCTATGAGTGCTTTAAAAGAATGAGGCGCAAAGGCGAATTCGATACGGATCGTGTCGCGCTCGACCACGATCCGTTCGCAGATCTGCTCTACGATGAGTCTCTTTTCTTTTTGGCCCAGCTGCGACCAGGACCCACCGAGGTCTGCATCTCCGGCGAATGCCAAGCTCCACAGCTGGGAGTGGAGTATCGCTTCCAGGTCGCTGATGGGTACCTTGCGGCGGCACTTTCTGCAGACGTATTTGGCTGAACTGCTCGGAACGATCATTTTACCGGAACAACCGCAATACACCATCCCCACGAAAAGCTGAGCGGCCTGTTTGGCCGGCTTTATACCGCCCAATATACTATTCGCCCGTTCCCAGATCTCGGAAGAAATGAGCGGTTCCACCTCGATCGTTCCGACGGCCATGCCGCGATACCCTTTCGCGGTAGTGTCTCGCAAGATCCGGTCGATGGTAGTATCGGAGAACAATGCCCCCTTCCTTGTGCGGTAGCCGAGATCGTTAAGGAGTTTCGCGACGGTCTTTTTCCTGCGGTGCTTCAGGAAGAGATCGTATATGAGTTTCCGGACCGGAGCCTCGTTTTCGTCAATAACGAGCCTGCCCTTCAACCAGCGGTACCCCAACGGGGCGATCCCGCCAGGCGATTTTGCACCAGCTTTGTCACTCATTGTCGGATGGGGTTTTCCTTCGCACAGCTTTAGATATGATGTCGAGAATGACCTTTTTTCTTGTACCGGCTTCCGCTTGCGAGACTTCCTTGAATATGGTCTTGATCTTGTACCCTTTAACCTTGACAGTGTTGGAGCCGGTTTCTTGAGTCTGTTTGGTGAGTGATTCGAGAAACAAATGAAAATTTTCCGGTTCCAAAAAGTGCACAAACGCGATCTGCTCCGGGGTCAAGATCAAGCCGGCCCTTTTTTGAATGCTGTGCAGATGCCTCGGATCGGTGGATAAAACGACAACGCGATCAAACCCTGCACTGAGGCATTTCTGAATGTTCTGCACTTCGAATCCCGCAGAATTCGTCACGGTGATTTCGCAAGCGATCCGCTGGCCGTCCCCTTCAAGGGCGACGTCGATCTTCCCGATACCCCCGAACACCTCCTTCTCGATCGTGGACACGAACCCGTGATCTTCGCCCATCCGTTTGACGATATTCTGCAGATAGCGATGTTCGCTGAGCACTTCACGCTTTCCGGCGGGTTGCGTCTTTGCCTTCTTGGGTTCATTTGGCTGCGTAGGAATTTTTTCAGTCCAAATTTCCTTCTTTTTCTCGTCCGTCGCCTCACGGGTCCGCGTTGAGCTTATCTCCGATTCCACGTCCGACCGGACTTTCGCGAAAAGCGTTCTGGATCTGTCAACGACAGATTCCGTCCTGCTCTTAGCCGTTTCTTTTGCGACCGCGGGCACCGGCGTGACGGCTAGATTGAAGTCGAAATCGGCACGCTCGACCCTCGCAATCGCTTCCCCGATCCCCAGATTCTGCAGCGCCTTTTTGTCGAAGAACGAAAAACCTCCGGCGAATTTTTCCGCGTCCGCGTCGCCGAGCCGGAAGCATATCCGCGTGTAACAATTGGAAAGGACGCTGCTCGCCACCTCGTGGCTCCGGGCCTGCATCTGGCGGAATTCCTGGTGGGCAAGCACCAACCCAAGATTGTACTTCCTCGTCCCGGAGAGGATCCTTTCCATCGAAGGCGTGATGAAATGGTGAAATTCGTCCAGGTACAGCCAAAAGTGAGGACGGTCGTGCGAATCTTGCCTGCTCAGGGCGGATTGGTAGATCCGGGAAACCAGCATAGTGCCTAAGAGATATGCATTCTCCTCCCCGATGAGACCTTGCGACAGTTTTATCAGCAGAACTTTGCGACCGTCCATGATGCCCCGGAAATCAAGTTTGTTTTCTTTCTGGCAGACAATGTTCCTAATCAGGCTCTGCCTCAGGAACGCGTCCAGACGGATCAGGATGGACGATTGGGGCTTACCGGCGATCAGGTCGAATTCGTTCTCCCAAAAGTACCGGATCGCTTCGTCCGTGACCGATTCGAGGAATCCCGCTCGGAACTCCTTTTCCACCAGAAAACGCTTCAATTCGAACAGCGTACCGCCGCGAGAGCTCTCGATGAATGCCAGGATCGTGTTGGCCAGGACCGAATCCATCACATCGCCCCAGCTGGTGGACATTCGCCTGAACGTGGCGATAAGGTCCGAAGAAAGTATCGCCTTTTCCAGCGGCGATCTGGCCTGTAGGATATTGAAGCCGACGGGATATTCCGAATCGGACGGGTCGAACAAGATCACGTCCTTTAACCGGTGGTCCGGCACATTCTCGATCACCGAATCGATAAGATCGCCGTGCGGATCGATCACGCAGATCCCCTGATCGCGCTCGAGG
>JACDAY010000373.1 GCA_013695195.1 Blastocatellia bacterium
ACGAGGCAAGTTTTACGAATGAAAGAAACTCATTGACCATAGAAAACGAAAGAATGTCGGTCATCTGCACCCAAATCGCCGGAATAGTCGCCCGCCGGATAGTTTTCTGGAACAAACTTGGCGATGAGCTCGAACTCGGCCAAAAATTTGGAATGATCAAATTTAGCTCGCGAACTGATCTTCTTATGCCGGTTGGCGTGGAGCTTATGGTAAAGATCGGGGATCGTGTCATAGGCGGCGAAACAATAATTGCAAGATTGGTTGAAGCTAATCCGGCGAGTTTGGCGTCCGATAGCAGTCCACGAGCAGAAGTATCGGCTTTTTATTAGGCAGTCTTTTGGCCTTGTCAATTGCCTTGAATAATTAGTAGAGAGTCAACCTTGTTGCTTCCTAAATGGAAAATCTTGATCCAAACATGCAAACCGAACAAAGAAAATCCGTTCACAGAGGTTTCAAGAAGGGGTTGTATGTTATCCCGACGGCGTTTACAGCGGCGAACATAGCCATGGGATTTTTGGCCGTCATATGGTCGATACGCGGTTTTCAGGCAGTAGCAATATTCCCTGAGACGGCTGCGGGTTATTTCAATTACGCTGCTGTTGCAATAGGTTTGGCTATTCTCTTCGATACACTGGATGGGCGCGTGGCGCGAATGACCAGGACCGCGACGGAGATAGGCGTCCAATTCGATTCTCTGGCTGATGTTCTGACATTCGGTATCGCTCCGATAGCTTTAATTTACAGCTGGGCCATAGGAGCTGTATTTCATGAGAACAGCTCGGAGTATGGTTTTGGGGTTTTCCTGCTTTTTATGTATCTGATGTGCGGAGCTTTTCGCCTTGCCCGTTTCAACTTGCAGGCCACTCGTCCAAGAGTTCTTCTGGAAGGCACGCCAAAGCTGGACAAGAAAAATTTCGTCGGGCTTCCGATACCGCCGGCCGCCGGACTTCTGGCCGCAATCGTTCATTTTTCTCCGATGCCGCTTAGCTTTTACGGTGAAGGCCTGGGCCGCTTTTATAGTATTCTGACTATGATTCTTATTGCCGTGCTTGGGCTTTTAATGGTCAGCACCATTCGCTATTCGAGCATGAAGACTGTCGGCACAGGCAGGAGGAATCTTTACGTGTTTTTGATTATTGCAGCGGTCGGCATGCTGATGTGGCTCTATTCGAATTATGTTCTTCTGATTCTTTCGGTCGCATATGTTTCGCACGGCGTGATCTGGTATGTTTTCAGCCTAGTTCGCTCGCGGCCTGCAAAATTAGACAGGGCGTCCTAATTTTTGAAGTTTAAGTTCTTTAAAGAGCGGGGGCAAAAAACCGCCCTTCCTGACTGCAATCGTGGTTCAACTTGAATGGTTTTTCCGTAGTTTGAAATGAATTCAAGGTGATTTTGAAGAGCTTTGTAATTGAATTGCAGTTAGGAAGGGCGGCTCTTCCCCGTTCTTACAAGGACAGCCGGTCTAAATTTTTGATTGGCGGCCTCTCGAAATGGAAGCAACGCTGGCCGATTTCCGTTTATATTTGCGATCACCGTCGAAGTCCTCAATGTCATCCTCGTAACGATTGAGGCTGGCGACTATCAGCGACATTAATGTTACGAAAATAACGGATATGGCGGTAGTATGCAGTACGAAATCAAAAATGCTGTGTATGAGTATTCCAAAGCAGCCGGCCAAAGCACCTATGCCGACTCCCCTGCGGTAGGTATTGCCGGTTTTTGCGGCTTTGAGGCCAAGGCGAAATAGCCAAAACAGAAGAAAGCCGCCGATGACTATTCCCACGACGCCTGCGTCCGCCACTGCCTGCAAATAATCATTATGGGCTTGCTCGACCCGTTCGAGACCGCTGCGATCGTCGAACGGTGTATATGCCACTCCAAATGCCCCGAAGCCTGCCCCTAAAGGCAGGTTGTTGGCAATAACATCGAGCGTTACGTTCCAAATATGCGCTCGGTCGGTTGTTACGTCGTTTGACGAAGCCGACTCGACCAGTCTTGTCAGAGAGCTTTCACCGCCGACGAAAACCGAACCCGCGACGATCGCTGCGATCAATCCAACCGCCAAACCCGTTTTTATGAATAAGCTTCCCCGCTTCTTCGAGCCTGTCGTGAGAATTATCAGCAGGATAACTTCGCCCAAAAGTGCTACAAAACCTCCGCGCGACCCGCTGAGAAGCAGTGCAACTCCCATCAAAGCGATCGCCGTGATATAAAGCAGGCGCTTGTCTTTATTTACCGCTCCTACAAATAACAGGCCGAGCGGGATGCACATCGTCATTTCCATATATGCGGCAAAGTTATGCCGGTTTACAAACGAGCCGAACGGCACAGCGAATCTCGTTTCATAAAGGCCGTAGATTTTGCCCGGGCTGAGAAATGATTGAAGTATTGCGAAAAATGAATATATAAAGCCGAAAACAGCAATAATGGCGACAACTTTGCGCAACCGCGTCGCTGAATTGATAAAAACAAGTGAGGCGGCGAAAAAAATAAAAAGTGCTAAAAAGTGCAAAGCCGAAACCTGCGTGGCAAACGGGTCGAGTGAGATCGTATTCGGTATACCGGAAATTCCCGCAGTTTCAGCCATCGAACCAATAGGAATAACCTGGATCAAGCCGTAAACTCCGGCTGCCAATAATGGCAATTGCAGAAAACTCCGGCTGAATCGTATTGTCCCGCTGATAAAGCCGTCAATCGCCCATAAGACCATGATCGAGACAATTATAATGTAAAAAAATGCAAGAATCGGCTGATGCACCGTGCCATAGGCGAGAGTAGTGAAAATTATAGTCGCGCATATTAAAAAAAACGCGAGCTTATTTGCCCAGGTCATAGGTAGTTGCCAAATGTCGTTATCAGTTGCCAATTTCTATTTTGTGGTTCGTTAGTTCTTCATCTAAGACATCTGCTTACTGATTCTAAAATCGTCATACCAAACCGTTCCTAAAATCGGGCAGTTTTCGCCGCAAAACGCTCGTGAAGTCCTTATCACGATCCCATCGCAGTCTTCCGGAACCGTAAAATCAATGGTGATCTTTTGCCAATCAGCGGAGCCGAGCGGAAAACGCGGAGAAACCGCGATCAAGCCGTCGCTTTTGCCATTTACGATCTCGATCAACGGCTCACCGCCGGTCCTCAGGTTTTCGGTGCGAAGCCAAAAGCTAACGGAATATTTCGCGAGAGGCTCAACCGCGACATGCTGGAAAATATTATAAAGATTTGGCTTCGAGTAACCTTTGAAATTGAGTTTAAGACTGCGAAGTCCTTCATGCTTGACCGACGAGTCGGTAAGAATGTCCAGCTTACCTTCGCTTCTATCGATCCGCCAGCCAAATATTGTATCTTCACTGATCCCAATCGGTTTTTCAAAGCTGCCGTTGGCTATCGTCTCGGCAGCCGCATAGGGATCGACTCCGGCCTGTTTGGCGAATTCAAGTGATTGTCTATAAAAGCGTTTGGAGTACAGTATCTGCGCAGTCTTCCTGGCAAGCTCCCTGTGCCTGAGTTTCTCTTCGTCAGGAATCATATTCCAAATGCGAAGCGCGTCCGCAGGCCTGTCCTTAATGGCATAAAAAACGGAAAGGCTGGCCCGGACATCCGGGGTTTTTGCGGCCAACTGCTCGACCATTACCGGATCATTGTCAAAGTATTCCCAGGCAAGAGAGAATACCTGATCGCGGTATACGATACTTTTTTCAGTGGTTTTAGTTAATTCTGCGAAAGCTTCCTCCGTCCGGTTTTGCCGCAGATAGAAATTACCGAACTGCCAATGTGGAAAAGTATAGGCCGGAGCCAATTCCACAGCCCGTCGTAAAGCTTGTTCTGCCTGATCGGGCCTTTCGGACTGCTCGTACGCGCGGCCAAGCTCGATCCACCATCGAAAATCGTAAGGCGACAGCCGGACAACATCTTCAAGCATGCGCAAAGAATTTTCAATATTTTCGGGCAAAAAAGTTTCTTTCTCCTTGGTTGCTGCCAGCCATCTCGGCAACGGATCAGCGGGAGCGAAGCCGGCAGCTACATCGGCGATCTGACGGGCATTAAGTTGGGCCGGCGGCGTCAATTCGGCAAGCATGTTACCGAGCTGCCATCTTACCGAAAACCAGCCGAAAATAATCGCGGCCACAATTGCCGCGATCAATATGATCCGCGCTTTCGTATTCTTAGAATCAAGAGTTATTATTGTATTTGTCACATTACTGAATTGTCGCTTTAACTAGTACGAAACTTCATATTAGAAATAAACAGCCAAGTCAACCTATTACAGTCAGGAAGGGCTGCTCTGCACCCGCCTCTTGTTAGTAGCATATAACCACTTGAGTACAAAAAGTTAGCGATAAAATTCCTGTATTTTCTCAACAACATATTCCTGCTGCTCCCGCTTAAGCTCCGGAAATATCGGCAAAGCAAGCGTTTCCCGAGAGGCTTTTTCGGACTCCGGAAAGTCGTTTTCATTATATCCGAGATAAGCAAAGCATTCCTGTAAATGCAGCGGAACCGGATAATAAACGTCTGTGCCGATATCGTTTCCCGCCAAATATTGTTTAAGCCCATTCCTGCGGCCGGGCACACGGATTACGAACTGGTTATAGATGTGACGTACGTTTACACACTCAAAAGGCAAAGCGATATGTTCATTCAAACCGGCGTCGGTAAAAAGCACGTGGTAATTGTCAGCGTTTTCCTTTCGCGCGTTCGACCAGGCATCCAGATACGGGAGCTTTACACGCAGTACAGCGCCCTGAAAACCGTCAAGCCGTGAATTGAGGCCGACCCACTTGTGAAAATACTTTTCTTCAGACCCATGAACGCGGAGTGCAAGAATTTTTTTCGCCAGCGCGTCGTCATCCGTGCTCAAAAATCCGCCGTCACCCATTCCACCCAGATTTTTCGATGGATAAAAACTGAAACAGCCGATATCGCTCATCGCGCCGGCTCTCAAGCAGTCTTGCTCGGCTCCAATTGCCTGCGCGGCATCCTCGACCAGCGGGATTCCATGCTCGCGGCTAATCTTGGACAGTGTCGTCATATCGGCACACTGTCCGTAAAGATGCACGGGTTGAATAGCTTTTGTTTTCCCGGTGATTTTTGCTTCTATCTGGCTAACATCCAGATTGTAAGTTTTTGGGTCAATATCAACGAACACCGGCACTGCGCCAAGCCGTGTGATGCAGCTTACGCTGGCAAAAAAACTATAGGGCGTTGTAATAACTTCATCCCCGGCCACCACGCCTAACGCCATCAACGCAAGAAGCAAAGCGTCCGAGCCGGATGCGCACCCGATAGCGTATTTCGTTCCGCAGTATTCGGCAAGTTCCTTTTCCAAAGCCGCAACCTCGCCGCCGAGTATAAACGCATTCGTATCGAGCACGCGCCCAATTGCAGCCTCGATCTGCGGACGCAGGGATTGGTTTTGTTCGGTAAGATCGAGTAATGGGACTTTCATGAATGGTTGTCAGTTGTCGGTTGTCAGTTGTATTAAAAGAGCCAGACTCGAATGACATAAATGGAGTTGATATTCAGTTCAAGCTCCTCAACTGAAAACTGGCAACCAGCAACCGACAACTAAAAACACATTCTAACCAATTGCTTCTTAATTTGCATTTTCCGGGTTTGTTTTTTAGCCTTATCACGATGAGCCGCGATAAATCGAAGCAAGCCGCCGAAGTAATTAAACGGTTAAAAAAGGAGTATCCCGACGCCCATTGCGCGCTCCAACATTCGAACGCATTCGAGTTGTTGATCGCAACGATTCTTTCTGCGCAATGTACCGACGTACGGGTAAATATAGTTACCGCAACGCTATTTCGTAAATACCGCAGCCCACAGGATTTTGTTTCCGTGCAGCAGGACGAATTGGAGCGGGACATTCGCTCAACCGGTTTCTTTAGAAATAAAGCTAAAAATATACAAGCTGCCTGCGCCAGGCTGCTCGAGGTTTACGGGGGTGAAATTCCGCATACGATGGACGAGATCCTGACGCTTGGCGGTGTTGCCCGAAAGACTGCGAATGTCGTACTAGGAAACGCGTTCGGCATCGCCTCGGGTGTCGTCGTCGATACGCACGTTTCGCGGTTATCGCAAAGGCTGGGCTTAACTACCGAAACGACTCCGGAAAAAATCGAACGCGATCTGCAGCTGCTCGTCCCGAAAAAAAAATGGATAATATTTCCGCATTGGATGATATTTCACGGCCGCCGCATCTGCCAGGCCCGCAAACCCAAATGCACCGAGTGCGTACTTGCGGATATTTGTCCGTCTTATAAGATTTTTATACAAGGGCGGAAAAAGCGGTAATAATAATATGCTGCGTCGGAACGCAGGCTCCCAGCCTGCATG